>CAKQNZ010000009.1 GCA_934255435.1 uncultured Clostridia bacterium
TCTGGCCGAATTCACGGCGTATGGTTATCCGACTGTCCATTTCACGGCTGACAAGCTGCGTGACATAATCCATTATCTCCTCTATATGCAGTTTTTCAGTCTCAGGGAGCTTAGGTCTGGCGTATGTCAGGAACCTGTTGAGCATAGTAGTGAGCCTGTCGGTTTCATGCATGATGATATCGACCTCATCGAAATGCAGATCCTTTTCCTGGAGCACCATATCGAGATACTGGGTGTTGCCTCGGATACTGGTGAGCGGGTTCTTTATCTCATGAGCCATGCTTGCAGCGATCTCACCGAGGGCTTCCATGGTCTTGACCCTGTTGGCGCTTTCCTCGAAGCTCCGGATATCTTCTATTTTGCGGAATACGCATATAGCTCCCAGAACTTCGTTCCTGAGTCCGAACTGTATGTTGATGCTGTATTCCACCGGTACACGTCTGCCGGAGCTGTCACGTATATCTGTGATGGTCTTGAGCTGCAGACTGCCACGGCTGAGACAGCGTTTCAGCTCTGCGATGAGTTTCTTTATCTGAGGCGGCGTAGGGTTGCTGGTGTTGATGCCGATGATTTCGCTGGCTTTGATGCCTGTCAGTTCTTCGGCTGTAGTGTTGAACGTCGTTATATCGCCGATATTGTTGATGCTGATGATTCCGGTAGGCAGGTTGTTGTAGGTCTCGTCAACGTATGTCATTATCTCCTGCATGGAAACGGCTTCGCCCGATTTGTCCAGGACCTGCTGCATCGTATTCTTGAGCTTGTTGAGCATCAGATTGAAAGAGCCTGCTATATCTGCCAGTTCGTTGTTTTCAGCCACGGAGATCTCTTTGCTGATATCTCCGTCAGCCACACGTCCGGCGTCCTGTGCCAGCTTTTTGATGGGACTCTGTATCGCAAATGATATGCGTTTGCCCAGGGGCCACAGTATAAGTATCATCAGGATTATAGCAGTGATTATGATGGTCTTGATGTTAGTGATGGTCTGCATGTATTCAGGCCTTGGGTCTTCGATGCAGAGGAACCATTCGCTGCCTTTGACGGGTGCGATGGCCGCTACATAATATTTGTCATTCTTGTAGATCTCCTGGACGCTGCAGTTCCCTTTAAAATCAAGTTTGTACGGCTTTTCGGTGTCTCCGCTGCCGATGACGGCGCCACGGTTGTTGATGAGAAAGATATTGCCGTTCAGACCGTCTGACTGCAGTTTTTCCAGGAAAGCTGTATCTGCACTGCCGTTTTTCTTCATGTCATCGGAAATGTAGTCTGCAGCGATGAGGGCTTTGTCCCGCATATCGTCTGATTTGATGTCGTCGATAGCGTAGTCCATGGCAAATACAGTCATATATCCGATAAGCACGATCAGACATATGGCAAGTGCTGCCAGAAAAAACATTGTTTTGGTCTGTATTGATCTGAACATTACGAACTCCTTGCGGACAGTGCCTTTGAAACTGTCATAAGATACATATGTATACACATGTGGTGCAGTATCAGACTGCAGCTGCCGGTCTTTTTCTTTAATTTTAACACTATTTTATGATGATTGATAGAAGAATTTGTCGATGAAAAACTGTCCGTGATACGGATATAAAATAATATAATTGTATTGAAAGAGGGAAAAACCCGAAAACAATAAAACAATGGATTATTTACGGAGGAATTTTATGATGGAAGTTTTAAAAGTATCAGCAAGATCGAATCCTAATTCTGTAGCCGGAGCGCTGGCAGGAGTACTGCGGGAAAAAGGGGGAGCAGAGATCCAGGCAATAGGTGCAGGGGCATTGAATCAGGCAGTTAAGGCAATCGCCATAGCAAGAGGGTTTGTAGCCCCGGGAGGTATCGACCTGGTATCGGTGCCGGCGTTCACCGACATCGAGATCGAAGGTGAAGAACGGACCGCCATAAAGCTCATAGTAGAGCCGAGATAACGGGGCATGACGCCGGATATGCAGATCAAAACGTATCTGCACCCGGTGGGAGCACAGAAAAGAAATCTGCAAAAAGCAGATGCAGAAAGTGATCACAGAAGACGGGCGCAGCCCGTCTTTTTTGCCTGCCTTAGCAGGCCGGGCGTATATTAGTGACCGATACAGGTCTCTATGGTATAATGTCTTTACAGGTAAAGACAGGAGGTCACGATGAAGTTTTCAGTGATGATATGTGACGACAATGAAGGCGTGTGTCAGGAGATACAGGATGCACTTCAGCAGTATATCGAAAGAAATGAACTTGCAGTTCAGTTTTTTTACAGGGGAGAGGAGCTGTATAAAACTCTGGAATCGGGCAGCAGAGCAGATTTGATCTTTCTGGATATAGAGCTGGGGGTGATGAACGGTATACAGACTGGCGGTAAAATAAGGGATATCCTCATGGATGAAGATGTCAGCATAGTTTTCATATCAGGAAAAACAGAGTATGCCATGGAGCTTTTCGGAGTCAGACCTATGGATTTCATCGTGAAGCCTTTTTCCGCTGAGGATATAATCGGGGCTGTGGAGAAAGTAATGTATCTTGCGGGAAGAAAACAGAAAAGCTTCGTATTCAGAAGCGGACAGGAGACTTGCAGCACAGCCTTTTCAGATATAATTTTCTTTGAAAGCAGCTCAAAAAAGATCATAATGCATACTGCCTGCGGGATCTGTGAATTTTACGACAAGCTGTCATGTATCGAGGATATGCTTGACGGCAGTTTTCTGAGGACTCACCAGTCATATCTTGTCAATATGAGATTCATCGAAGCGTATGGTGCAGAGGAGCATAAAATGAAAAACGGAGAGAAGATCCCTGTAAGCAGAAAGTATCGCAGCAGTGTAAGGGAGGCTGTGAGACAAAACTGGAGGTATCTGTAGCGATGGAACAGACGATAATGAATGACACTATATACCTGATAGGTAATGGGTTCCGTATATATCTTGTCTACCAGCTGATGAAAGTATTTTTTCATCAGGGTGGCAGTAATAGAATGATATCAGCAGTACTGAGAGCTTGCCTGTATATAGTGTATTTTACAGGCAACAGTATGGGGTACCTTGTCTTTGAATGACCTCCGATGTTGATAATCGCATCGAATCTCATCGGCGTATTTCTGATAACTCTGTCATACAGCGGAAGCTGGCAGATACGTTTAATAAGTTCACTGGCAGCAGTCATACTGAATGTAGCATGCGAGGATCTGGCATATCAGCTTGCAGAGGGGCTGGGGATCAGGAATATCATTACAGTGGCGATGACTGTTTCGAATATAATGTTCCTGATAGCAGTGCTTGTAATGCGCAGGATATCAGATCTTAGAGAAGGCGGGAATGTATTGTTCTCAGAATGGCTCGGCCTTATTATCATATCTCTGATAAGTCTGGGATTGTCAGCCGTTGTTCTCGACAGATGTGAAGGAGAAATGGTGATCGCAGCAGGAGAGTGTTTTGTACTCCTGCTGGACTGTATAGTTTTCTACATGTTCGACCATCTGGCATCTATGTACAGCGCAAAGGCACAGCTCGCTGTACTTGATGTGCAGAATCAGGCATACAGGAAGCAGATAGATATCCTGATAGATGGCATCATAAACATCAAACTCGGAGATGCTGTACGTCTTGCAGACACAGACGTTATATGCAAAGTAAAAATGGACAGGTGTGAGGATATAGATAAAATGGATCTTAATATAATCCTTGGCTGCAGTATCGTTATATGTAGCTGCAGGTATAGTATATATGTATCAAAAAGATGCAACTATAAGGATAATGGTGATTTTTGCTATATTTATATTGATTGGCAACATACTAATAATTGTTTCTGAATATAGAAAAATAAAATCAATGGAGTTGGCAGCAGGGATTGTTTATTTTATGGCAGTGATGATCTTGATTTTAAAAAATGATGAATCTATGGTGGATATCAGTGCTTTAGTTGTATATGCAATGATTGTATTAGCTTCTACATGTAGTGCCTCATATTCATTTGTGAAAGGGAAGATCAAAAAAAGATAAGGGTGTAACAGGACAGCTTTTATCAGACAGCAGGTCCACCAAGTATCAACAGTAGCAGATACAGCATAGCTTTTCTTGCATTTCATGCATCAGGGATATCAGATAGTGTCAGGAATAACTTTTCTGTGAAAGTGCATCGGGATAAAGTCGAATATAAAACATATCGCAGACTAGGTGATATAATATAGTGGAGGTCACGAAATATTTTAACCTCCATTTTACACTGCCTTCTTTGATTTTTACATTATGGTGTTGTATAATCGTAATGTTGACAGGAGGGATAAAATAAAATGGAATATCTCAAGGATATAGTTGAAGACAGCAGGAAAATAGTGATAAAGATCGGAAGCAATGTGCTGTCTGACGATAACGGCAATGTGAACAAGCAGGTACTGCATAATATAGTAGAACAGGTCAATGAACTCATCGGACTTGGCAAGCAGGTGATACTGGTATCTTCAGGAGCCGGCATCTGCGGCGTCGGAGCTATAAACAAATGGAGCAGGAGAGGCGATATCAACTACAAGCAGGCTCTCTGTGCCATAGGCCAGGTGGAGCTGATGATGGCTTACAAGGAATATTTCGGAGACTACGGCGTGCATGTGGCGCAGATACTCCTCACAAGGGACGATTTCAACGACCACCACAGGACGCTGAATATAAGGAACGCTATGTTTACTCTGATAGATGAGGGCGTGGTCCCTGTAATAAACGAAAACGACAGCGTCAGCGTCGATGAAATAAAGATCGGGGACAACGATACCCTGGCAGCTCTGACAACAACGCTCTGGAATGCAGATCTCATGATAATCCTCAGCGATATAGACGGAGTGTTCGACAGCGACCCTAAATCCAACAGCGATGCGAAACTGATAGAAACAGTCGATAACGCCGAGAAACTTTTCGAGTCCATAGACATCGGCGGGACAAGTTCTTTCGGTACAGGCGGCATATCCAGCAAGATAGAAGCTGCTGCAAAAGTGAACAAATATGGCATACCTATGATACTTCTGAATGGCAGGAAGACAGACATCATAAGAAACTGTCTCACCGGGACTTCAAAAGGAACGCTGTTCACAGGAACTATAGAAAAGTAAAGGGGTGCAGGGCCAATGATCTTTGAAGAGAAAAAAATAAGCAGCCAGAGGATATATGAAGGCGCTATCCTGAACGTCAGGAAAGACACAGTCACAGCAGTGGGCGGACAGGCGTACAGGGAGATAATCGAACATAACGGTGCTGTAGCCATGGTACCGATAACCGACGACGGCAAAGTCGTGATGGTGGAGCAGTTCAGGTACGCCTGCGGCAGCAGCGTGCTGGAGATACCTGCAGGCAAGATAGACAGAGGCGAGAGCGATCCTGTAAAGGCAGCTCACCGGGAGCTTCGTGAAGAGACCGGCTATACCGCATCTGAGATAAAGCACCTTGGCAGCATCAATCCCAGCGTGGGGTATTCAGAGGAAGTCATCTATATATACGCTATGACAGGGCTTGTCCCGGGACAGCAGGATCTTGACGAGGACGAAGCAGTCGAAGTCATAGAGATGGATTTTGATGAAGCATACGATATGGCAGCAGAAGGCAGGATGCTGGATGCAAAGACAGTAGCAGGCCTTATGATGGCGAAACGTCAGATAATAGATAAAAGAAAGTAAGATATGATGCCGGTGGCAGCGATTCTTATACAGGTATACGTCCGAAGATCGCTCCTGCAAGAGATCCGGCGATCACAGCAGCAAGTATGGCAGCCGCAGGATATTTCAGAGTTTCCATGGAGATGGAGACTCTGTTTCTTTTTCTGCTGCCATTGGAGAGGGACAGGTACGTGATAAGTACAGCGGCAGCGATGAATGACGGCAGCATGAAAAGCTCCTTAGGAAATATCCTGACCAGAGACAGGGAGAAAGCCCTGCCGGGGTCGCTGATGTAAAGAAGACCGCAGCAGAATCCCACTGTGAAACTTTTGAACCAGAGGATGCAGCCCGGGAGTGGACAGAGGAACCTGCAGAATACGGCAGGTATCATTACCATCAGCATGAACAGACTGGTCCTGAGATAAAACAGGAAATCATGGAAAAAACCGGCGGCAGAGACGGACGACGCTTCAAGGAGCAGGGCTGACAATGTACCGCAGCTTTCCTCCGACAGACTCATGCTGTAAAACATGCCGGAAAAAAGACCGGCAAGAAATATAAAGATGAATATCATTATGCTCTTTTTCATATGTAAACTCCTCACAACAGTGTTTTCCATTCGTTCACTAAAATAAATATGCAGGGACAGGGTTTTTTAGTACATGCATGGAAATTTTCATGATCTTTCTCTGAATACGGGAAAATGATTATTGTAAACCCATGTGAATTAGTATATAATGCAGTAGGCATGAGCAAGATCAACATGTGGAGGACTGTTATGTATATAGAAAAATTCATTGCTTATCTGAAGAACGAAAGAAAAATGTCTCCAAATACACTTGAGGCATATTTTCGTGATGTCAGGGAATTCGTCACCTTTGTCGAGGAGCGGGGCAGCAGCGAGCCTGAAGATGTGACCAGCACAGATATCATTGCATTCCTCAACAGCAGGAAGAACATGGGCAAGTCGGCGGCGACAGTAAACAGGAAGCTGGCGTCGGTGAGAGCCTTCTTCAATTTTCTCATGGAGGACGGAGATATCACATCGAATCCGACATCAGGCATCAAGTCTCCACGAATAGAGAAAAAAGAAATAGAATATCTTTCCCTGGAGGAGATCGACAAGCTTATCAGTGCTCCGGATGACAGCATAAAGGGCTGCAGGGACCGTGCCATACTTGAAGTCCTATACGCCACAGGCATACGTGTCAGCGAGCTGATAGAAGCTGACCTCAGCGATATAAACCTGCGCATGGGATTCATCATGTGCACAGGAGAACACAGCAAGGCACGTATAGTGCCGCTGGGCAGACCTGCAAGGGCGGCTCTTGAAACATATATGTATGAAGCGAGAGAAAAGCTTCTCAAGGAAAATAAAGACGAAACGGCACTGTTCGTGAATTACTACGGTAAACGCATCACCAGACAGGGGCTCTGGAAGATTCTGCGGGAATACGGAGTGAAAGCCGGTATAGAGCAGAAGCTCACGCCGAATATAATAAGAAACTCATTTGCAGTGCATATGCTGCAGAACGGTGCAGATCTCAAGTCGATACAGGAACTGATGGGACATGAGGACATAGCCGCTACCCAGGCGTATCTGGCAGTGACTAAAAACAGGATAAAGGATGTATACGATCACACACACCCGAGAGCAAAATAAAAATATCGACAAATTAATACTTGCATCCTGAAGCGGTGCGGTGTATAATATAAAAGCTGTTTGCAGTGATGCACACGGCAGATGAATTTACGGGCGGTCCTCTGGGAGGAACTGGCTTCCACGAACGTCTTGGAGGGAAGGAGGAATTAATCCATGGATGTATTAAAATCTGTAACACAGGAATATATCAAAACTGATATCCCTGCTTTTAACGTAGGCGACACTGTAAAAGTGCACGTTAAAATCAAAGAAGGAAACAGAGAAAGAATTCAGGTATTTGAAGGCTTTGTTCTGAAGAGACAGAATGGCGGGATCGGCGAGACTTTCACAGTAAGAAGGATCGCATCAGGCGTAGGTGTTGAGAAGACATTCCCGATCCACTCACCACTGGTTGAGAAGATCGAAGTCGTAAGACACGGTAAGGTAAGAAGAGCCAGACTTCACTACATGCGTGAAAGGACCGGCAAATCAGCCAAGATCAAGTCAAAGGAAGCTAAATAGCAGACAGAATGAGGGATCTTCTTGCGAAGGTCCCTTTTTTGATGTTTTTGCAATGAGCAGCGCAGTGTACAGGAGGTGCTGACAATGGAAAATATAAACTGGTATCCGGGCCATATGAAAAAAACACGAGAACTCATAAAAGAGAATCTCAAAATGGTGGATGCTGTCATAGAGGTGATAGATGCCAGGATACCTGTATCCAGCAGGAACCCCATCATAGACGAGCTGGTACAGGGAAAACCGAGGATAATCGTACTCAACAAAAGCGACCTGGCAGACAGTGCAGCATGCCGTGAATGGTCTGACAGATTCAGGGGAGAAGGCAGTCTGTGTCTTTCGATGAACTGCATGAGTGGTACAGGAGTGAAAGAACTGTTCAGACTGCTGGAAAAGATGGAATCGGAAAAAAACAAAGAACGTGCGAGACAGAAGCCTTTCAGGATGATGATCGTCGGCGTGCCGAACGTAGGAAAGTCATCGCTGATAAACAGGATGACAGGGCGCAAAAGTACACAGACAGGAGACAGACCAGGCGTCACAAGGGGCAAGCAGTGGCTGAAACTGAAAAACGGTATGCAGCTGCTTGACACTCCGGGGATACTCTGGCCTAAATTCGAAGACCCGAAAGCGGGACTTGATCTGGCGTTCTGCGGCTCCATCAAGGACGAGGTTCTGGATCTGCCGACGCTGGGTATGGAGCTCATCGGAGTGCTGGCAGAGAATTATCCACAGCTGCTCCAGGAACGGTACAAGCTGGATGAGATCGCAGATACGCCCCTCGAAAACATGGAAAATATGGCAGTGAATCGGGGCTGCATACTGCCTGGAAAGAGGATCGACTATGAGCGTATCGCAAGGCTCGTTCTGGATGAGTTCAGAGGCGGCAAAATAGGACGGATAACGCTGGAAAGGCCATAGAGGTGACTGGAAAATGACGAAGCAGGAACGGCTGGAAAAACAGAAACAGCGCCTTGAAGACATGAAAAAGCCTGAAGCACAGCTGCACGAAAACGGCTACAGATATATAGCAGGCGTGGATGAAGTAGGCAGAGGTCCACTGGCAGGGCCGGTTGTGGCAGCAGCAGTGATAATGCCGGAGGATTTCGATGTGCCGGGGATCGATGATTCCAAAAAACTTTCTGAGAAAAAAAGAGAAGAGATGTTCGATGTGATAAAGCAGCATGCCGTATGCATCGGTATCGGCATGGCGGATCATGATGTCATAGACGAGATCAATATACTGCAGGCTACAAAACAGGCTATGGCAGACGCTATCAGAGACCTGCAGGAAAATTTCAGAGAAAAGTACCCTGAAAAGTCAGCAGCCGGAGAGGGGCCTGATTATGTCATTTTCGATGCTGTACACCTGGATGGCCTGGAGCTCCCTCAGGAATCAGTGATAAAGGGCGATGCGAAAGTGCTGGCAGTAGCTGCAGCTTCAATAATCGCCAAGGTGACAAGGGACAGGATGATGGTGGAGTTCGCCGTAGAATATCCGGGATATGCCTTTGAAAAAAACAAAGGCTACGGTACGAAGGCCCATTACGAAGGACTGAGACAGCAGGGAATGTGTCCGATACACAGGAAGACTTTCCTTAAAAAAGGCTGGTAGCAGTACCGTGACAGGCGGTAACAGAAGTGGTATTCTCTGAGGTACAGGAAAAATAGGTTTTTTTATATCTTGCATATATGAAAAAACGAACGAAAGAAAGCAATTAACAAGTAAATGTACGATACGTATTCGTATATTGGATTGCACGCACATAAAAAAATCCGCAAAACATATATTTTCATCTTGCAAAAATCAGAATAGAATGCTATCATATAGTTGTTATACGACTGACGGTACCAGTGGAAAAGACCACGTGAAGTATAATGATCTAAAATGAGCCGACCGTCTGGGCTGGGAGTCCGGATGATCAGGCTCTTTTTTGATTGTATACATTCCCTGAAAGGAGAAAAACAATGGAAATCAAAACTGATATTCAGATCGCACAGGAAACAGAAATGAAACCTATACAGGAGATCGCAGCCGAAGCAGGCATAGATCCTGAATACACTGAACTCTACGGCAAATACAAGGCAAAGATA
The DNA here is from genome assembly GCA_934255435.1 of uncultured Clostridia bacterium. Taxonomy (GTDB): domain Bacteria; phylum Bacillota; class Clostridia; order Peptostreptococcales; family Anaerovoracaceae; genus Lentihominibacter. Next base: position 9,879 of record CAKQNZ010000009.1, read on the forward strand.
GATTACAACATCCTGGGGACAAAAAAGAATACGCCAAACGGCAAACTCATCCTGGTGACAGCTATTTCCCCGACACCAGCAGGCGAAGGCAAAACAACGACGACAGTAGGTCTTTCGGACGCTATGAAGAAAATCGGCAAGAACGTGCTGGTAGCTATGAGAGAGCCGTCCCTTGGACCTGTATTCGGTATCAAGGGCGGAGCTGCAGGCGGCGGATACGCACAGGTAGTGCCGATGGAAGACATAAACCTTCATTTTACAGGAGATATACATGCCATAGGTGCAGCAAACAATCTGCTGGCAGCTATGATAGACAACCATATACAGCAGGGCAATGAGCTCAATATCGATCCGAGACGCATCACATGGAAAAGATGCATAGATATGAACGACAGACAGCTGAGGTTCATAACAGACGGTCTTGGCGGCAAAGCCAACGGAGTACCGAGGGAAGACGGCTTCGACATAACTGTTGCCAGCGAGATAATGGCCATCCTCTGCCTTTCCAGGAATCTCGAGGATCTCAAGGAAAGAGTAGCAAGGATAATAGTAGGATACACTTATGATGACGAACCGGTGACAGCAGGGCAGCTGAAGGCACAGGGTGCTATGGCAGCGCTGCTCAGGGATGCACTGAAGCCTAATCTGGTGCAGACACTGGAGCACACGCCGGCATTCGTCCACGGTGGACCTTTTGCAAACATAGCTCACGGCTGCAACTCATTCATGGCTACGAGGATAGCTATGAAACTGTCAGACTATGTAGTGACAGAAGCAGGATTCGGTGCAGATCTCGGCGCTGAGAAATTCCTTGACATCAAGTGCAGGCTGTCAGATATAAAGCCGTCGGCAGTCGTTATCGTGGCAACAGTCAGAGCACTGAAACACCACGGAGGCGTAGCCAAGGCAGAGCTTGGTCAGGAAAATCTCGAAGCCCTGGAAAAGGGACTTCCGAACCTGCTGCAGCATGTGGAGAACATCACAAAGGTGTTCGGACTTCAGGCAGTGGTAGCGATAAACAGATTTCCTACAGATACAGAAGCGGAGCTTGATCTTGTAGAAGCAAAATGCAGGGAGCTGGGCGTAAATGTCGTACTCAGTGAAGTCTGGGGCAAGGGCAGCGAAGGCGGCATAGCACTTGCGGAAGAAGTTGTGAGACTCTGCGAGCAGCCTGACGATTTCAGATTTTCATATGATCTGGACATGTCCATAGAAGAAAAGATAAATGCGATAGCAAAGAAGATATACAGAGCTGACAATGTCATCATAACACCTCCGGCTATGAAACAGCTCAGACACATCGAAAAACTGGGATTCGGTGATCTTCCTATCTGCATGGCAAAGACACAGTACAGCTTTTCAGACGATAAGGATCTTCTTGGAGCTCCGAAAGGTTTCACACTGACAGTAAGGAGCATCAAGGTATCTGCAGGTGCGGGATTCATCGTTGCACTCACAGGAGACATCATGACTATGCCGGGTCTGCCTAAGAGACCGGCAGCTGAGCGTATAGATGTGGACAAGACAGGAAAGATAACAGGATTGTTCTAAAAGACATACTTTAAGACAGCGGCAGTGCCATTTAAGTGACACATAACAGCAGATCAGGCCGCCACAGTGTCATCAGGATGCGTGGCGGCTTTTGAATTCAGTAAAAACTGTCTGAAAAATCAAAAATAAGCACATAACATTTATCGTACGGAGGGATTTTCAATGAAATATATGGATCTGAGCTGCAGTGATTTTGTCAGCGTGCTTTCAAGCAAAGAGCCTGTACCGGGTGGCGGCAGCGTAGCTGCTCTCGTTGGCGTACTGGGGGCAGCGCTTGGCAATATGGTAGGCGGACTGACAGAAGGGAAGAAAAAATACGAAGGCGTACAGGACGAGATAAAAACGTGCATGGAGGAGATAAAAGGCCTGCAGCATGAACTGATGGAACTGGTGCAGAAAGACATCGACATCTTCGAGCCGCTTTCAGAGCTGTACGGTGTGAAAGGCGAAACTGAAGAAGAACAGAAAAAGTATGATGAGCTTCTTGAAAAAGCTCTCGAAGAAGCCTGCATGGTTCCTATCGAAGTCATGGAAAAGTGCGGCAGGACAGTGGAACTTTGCAAGACTTTTGCAGAAAAGGGAAATCACATAGCTGTAAGCGATGCAGCGGCAGGCGCTATACTCTGCAAATCGGCAATAGAGGCAGCCAGCCTTAACGTATATATCAATACCAGTATGATGAAAAACGAAGAAAAGATCGAAGAGCTGAATAATATATGTGCCAGATATCTGATGAAATATACGCCGCTGGCGAACGGCGTATTCGGATATGTTTCACATATGCTGCAGCTGAAGACAGAGTAAAGGGGGATGGAGAATGGCAGTTATAATGAGTGGGAAAGATGTCGCAGAACGTATAAGTGGAGCGGCTGCATCAGAGGTCGCTGAGGCGAGAAAAAACGGCACAGTTCCGACACTGGCTATCATAAGGATAGGCAGCAGTCCCGGAGACATAGCATATGAAAACAGTGCGATGAGACGTGCATCGCAGATAGGCGTTGCAGTCAGGAACCTGATTTTCGATGCTGATATAACTCAGGAAGAACTGATAGATGAGATAAAGAAAGTCAACGAAGACAGGAGCATACATGGGGCTCTGCTGCTGAGACCGCTTCCGGCACATATGGATGACAGGAAGGTCTGCGATTCACTGGCTCCGGAGAAGGATATGGACGGCATCACATCAGGGTCGCTGGCAGGAGTGTTCATGGACAGGCACAGAGGATATCCGCCATGCACTGCAGCAGCCTGCATGGAACTGCTCGAACACTACGGCATCGATCTCAGCGGCAAAAAAATGACGATAATAGGCAGGAGCCTTGTTATAGGCAAGCCTGTTTCCATGATGGCGCTGAAACAGGATGCTACAGTGACGATCTGTCACAGCAGGACGTCGGCTGAGGATTTCAGAACAGCCTGCAGCAGGGCGGACATAGTACTTTCAGCTATAGGCAGAGCCAGGATGATAGGCGCAGACAAACTCGGCAAAGATCAGATAATCATCGATGTAGGTATCAGCGTCGATGAAAAGGGTGAGCTTTGCGGTGATGTGGACTTTGACGAAGCCGTGAAGTCTGCATCCATGATAACGCCTGTGCGTGACGGCATCGGCAGCATAACATCATCGATACTGATGAGACACGTTGCAGATGCTGCACTGGAGCAGACCGCATAAGCCGGTGATATATGGTTTTCATTTCACCTTGCTGCAGGCAGGAACATAAACTGCTAATAGCAGATATATTCCAGTCTGCAGTAAGGAGATGAGGATGTGAAGATCAACTGGAAAGTAAGATTCAAACACAAAGGCACCCTGATGGCGATAGTCGCAGGGGTAATAGCCATGATATATCAGGTGCTGAACCTTCTGGGGATAACTCCGTCGGTCAGCGAATCACAGGCCGCAGAATTTGCAGGCCTTTTTATTAATGTCCTGGTACTGGCCGGCATAGTGATCGACCCTACAACAAAGGGCATAAGCGATAGCGATACGGCAATGACATACACATGTCCGAGGTGTGATATGGAGTCGGAGGCAGATGATGACGAGGCGGTGATGTGATGGCTTTCAGTCCGAGACTCAGTGCGCCGGGATATTCAAACAAATACTGGTACAGCCTGAATCCTTTTTATCATGCTGGCTACGGCCTGCCTAACTGCACGTGCTACGCCTGGGGCAGGTTCTATGAGATCCTTGGAAAGAAACCGGCACTTTCTCTGGGCAATGCAGAGGACTGGTACGGGAAAAAAGACGGGTACAGTCGGGGCAGCACTCCGAAACTGGGTGCAGTGATATGCTGGCGCAAAGGCCGGGCAGGTTACGGCGGAGACGGCGCAGGTCATGTGGCAGTTGTGGAAAAGATATACAATGACGGCTCTATACTGATATCCCAGTCAGGCTGGCGATCATCCAGATTCTGGACGTCAGTGGTGAAGAAAGGATATCACAGGAGCGGATATGTGTTCCAGGGGTTCATCTATAACCCTGCGGTCACTAGTTCTGCGCTCTCATCGGCAAAGACGGTCTATGTAACAGGCAGATCATATACGCTGCAGGCCAACATGAAGATCCGTACAGGACCGTCGTCATCGCATAGGTGGAAAAAGCGCAGCGAGCTGACTGAAGACGGCGAGAAACATTCACTTAAACAGAAACAGGCAGTCCTTCGTGCAGGCACATCAGTTACTGTGATAAAAATGAAAAAGACCGGAAAAGATGTCTGGATAAAGATACCTTCCGGCTGGATCTGCGCACGGAAGGGAAAGATAATATATGTGAGATAGCGATGGGTCAGTACTGCCTGCACTCAGTGCCAGACTATGGAAATAAGTCCGAAGAAGAAGTAAGTCATGAACATCGCAGCGGCCACAGCAAATGAACCTTTGCGGTATCTGCGGGGCTCCATCACAGCCTTCAGCCTGTATCTGAGAGATGCAGCCGATGCTGACAGGCATGTGGAAAACCCCGCAGAGCAGCCCGCTGTAGTAAGACTATACTTTGCTGATCGCTGCGGCTGCTGCGCTGGCTGATGAATATGCGAACTGGAGGTTGTATCCACCGGTCTCGCCGTCGATGTCGCATACTTCACCGATGGCGTAGATGCCGGGGTGTTTTTTCAGTTCCATCGTCGATGTCTTGATTTCTTTCATATCTATGCCGCCGCTTGTGGCCATGGCTTTGCCGAAGCCTGCGGTGTCTTTTACGGTGAAGCTCTCGCCGGTGAGGGCATGTGCCAGTTTTTTGGGTGAAGTGCCGTATCTTGAAACAAGCAACTGGCAGAACCGTCTTGGCAGTCTGAATGTGCCTGATATGACAGCTGCAGGGTCTTTTCCGGAAGATGCAAAGGCTTCTTTCAGTCCGGATACTGCCTTTTCATAGACCATCGGATAAAGGTAATTGACGATAAGTCTGTCATCCGGCAGCACATATTTTGAAATGTTCAGTATCGCAGGACCGGATATGTCCCTATGGGTCAGCAGCATCGCATCGCTGTTTTTCGCTATGGCACTGCCATCTCTCATTATCGTTATGCCTGCCGGGTCGAAGGATATGCCGGAGAGCTGTTCGTAAGGGTAGTCTTCTACGAGTATCGGAGAAAGCGACGGTCTGAGCTTCGTTATACCCAGTCCAAGATCTTCTCTCAGGACTTTGAACATAGAACCGTCGGATCCTGTGGAAGGGTATGAACATCCGCCAGATGCTATCACTATCTTTTTTGTAAGGAACTGATCTTTAACAGTTTTTATCTGCCATATATCAGAGTCTGGAATGCCGCCCGGAGCACCGGCAGGTATACGGGATATGTGTATCACAGGTGAATCATATCTGATATCGAATCCGTTGCAGCGGCTTAGCCTTATCAGAAGCTCCAGTATCTCACGGGCGTCCATGGATACAGGGAATATCTTGCCGTCTTCTCTTGTCAATGTTTTTATACCATTTTTTTCAAGGAACCCCGTCAGATGTGAATTGTTGTATTTGTAAAGGCATGTCCTTATTTTCCTGCCGTTTTCTCCGTAATGTGTGATGAAATCCTTGATGGAACCGGCATGTGTGATGTTGCACTGTCCGCTGCCGCTCATCAGAAGCTTTGTTCCGGCACGCCCGGTCTTTTCAAGTATAAGTCCCTTCATACCGCTGCCCGATGCAGCGGCACACATGAGTCCGGCAGCGCCGGCGCCTGTTATTATGCAGTCGTATATCAAGATAAACAGTCCTCTTTTCGTTTTTCATTCTTTTCCAAGCTGATGATATTGTACAGCAATGGCATTAATGTGGCAAGTACAGCTGTTTACAGATGCAGCCTCGGATATATTAAGAAAATTTTATAAAGGTTTAAAGAAAAAAATCCAGATTTTGTTGTAACATATTGTCATGATATGTGTTTTATATATGAAAGGGGGCATTTTATGTCAGTTTTAGACAAAATTTTAAAATCAGTTGAAAATTATCCTGACAGACATGCATACATATCGCTGGCAGGCAGCATCTCATACAGAGATCTTTGGGAGCGATCAGGGAGATTAGCATCACTGATAGAAGATAAAGCAGGTGAAAGCAAAGCACCGGTTGTCATATACGGACACAAATCTCCGCAGATGCTTGTGTGTTTTCTGGCATGCGCACGTTCAGGCAGGGCTTACTGTCCGGTGGACAAGTCCATGCCGCCGCAGCGTATCAGAGATATCGCAGCACAGACAGGAGCGCCGCTGCTTATCGCAGTTGAACCGCTGCCTTATGAGGAGCCGGTATCTGTGACTGCAGATGAACTGGAGGCGGCAGCAGAGGCATATCCTCAGCCGGATCCGGACAAGGCTGTATGCGGGGACGATATTTTTTATATGATATTCACATCCGGCAGCACCGGCAGACCTAAGGGAGTGCAGATAACAGACCGCAATCTCGATTCTTTCGTCAGCTGGTCATGCAGTATTTTCGGCAGACCCGGTGTTTTCATGAACCAGGCGCCGTACTCATTCGATCTTTCTGTATTCGATACATACAGCTCGCTGACCATGGGCGGTACTGTAGTCAGCCTTGACAAAGGTATCCTGCAGGATATGGAGCGGACTTTCAGTTTCCTCAGGGAAAATGGAGTAGAGTTCTTTGTTTCTACACCATCCTTCGCAAATCTGCTGCTGGCGGACAAGGCCTTTTCTGCGGAAGAGTTTCCTGCCCTTGAGCGGTTCGTGTTCTGCGGTGAGAAACTCACGAAGGAGACTGCATCAAGACTCAGTGAAAGATTCCCGAAGGCGAAGGTGATAAATACATACGGACCGACCGAAGCAACAGTCGCAGTCAGCGGTGTTGAGATAACAGATGATATGCTGGCTTCTGAAAAGCCGCTTCCTATAGGCACCGCAAAGCCGGATACAGAGATATATACAGATGGTGAAGAACTCATCATATCAGGTCCTTCGGTGAGTCCCGGATACTACAAAGACCGTGAGAAGACAGTCAAAGTATTTTCTGCCGGAACAGACGGCATGAGATGCTACAGGACAGGCGACAGCGGGTATTATGAGGACGGGATGCTTTACTGTACTGGCAGACTGGACTCACAGATAAAGATGAGTGGTTACAGGATAGAACTGGAAGATATCGAAAACAATCTCCTCGGACTTGACGGGATAGGCGAGGCAGCCGTGATACCGAGGTATGACGGAGAAATCATAAAGAGTCTTGCAGCCTTCGTAGCACCTGATGAGAGCGGTATTGCTCTTGAGGGCAGGGCGCTCAGGAAGAAGCTTAGAGAAAAGATTCCGGCATACATGGTGCCTAAGAAGATCATAGTGACAGAACGCCTGCCCGTGAACGACAACGGCAAGATAAACAGAAAGAAACTGGAGGAACTGTTGTAATGGAGCTCTTTGGAGATTTTCAGTTTTTAGGTGCAGTATCAGTGCTTTCTGTTGTTGCCATAATCATGGGACTGAAAGAGATAGACATAAAATACTTTGGATTCGCAGCCAGCATCTTTTTTGCATATATGGCGATGAAGGACAGTCCGAAGGCGATGATATGGTGCGTCATATATCTGATCACGCAGTTCATCGTAGCGAAAGCGTACCTGGCGTATGTCAGCCGGGGAGGCCGCAGCGAGAAGGTGTATGGGCTTTGCATGATACTGGCGCTGGCTATGCTGGCGATATACAAGATAACAGAAGTATCGGGCAGTACATTGTGCGGATTCATAGGCATATCCTACATGACTTTCAAGGTGGTACAGATCATCATAGAGACTCATGACGGGATGATAAAAGAGATAAAGGTCTTCGACTTCTTCTATCTGATGCTGTTTTTCCCGTGTCTGCTGGCAGGTCCTATAGACAGGAGCCTGAGGTTCGACAGGGATCTTAAGTCGCATATAACACGCAGCGAGTATGTGGAGCTTCTGGGATCGGGACTGACACGTATCGTTATGGGAGTGGCATACAAGTTCGCACTGTCCAGCCTGTTTTACTATCTGACAGAGCAGATAGTGTATCAGTCGGGATTCCTGGCTGAAGCGGAGTACATGTACAGCTACGGATTCTACATGTTTTTCGATTTTGCAGGATACAGTCTGATGGCTACAGGTGTGGCGTATCTGTTCGGTATCAGATGTCCGGACAATTTCAACAAGCCGTTCATCAGCACCGACATGAACGATTTCTGGAACAGATGGCATATGACCCTGTCATACTGGTTCAGGGACTATCTGTTTTCAAGAGTTGTGAGACGGCTGATGAGATCAGGATATATCAGCAACAAACTGACACTGTCAAGTGTTGCATTCATCATAAATATGGGTGTCATGGGAGTATGGCACGGGCTTACCAGCGCATACATCACATATGGTCTTTACCATGGCGTGCTGCTGGCACTGACAAAGATATACCAGAAAAAATCAAAGCTGCATAAGAAATACAAGAAAAAGAAACCATACAAACTGCTGAGCTGGTTCATCACACTGAACCTTGTGATGTTCGGATTCTACATATTCTCCGGCAGGCTCGGCGTCATGTGGGATGTTATCGTGAATGCGATGCATTAGTTTTTAAAGGGAAAGGATATTCAAAATGAGAGACAAGATCTTAGCAATGATAGCAGAAGTATGTGAAGATGATATAGTTATCGAGGAGCCGGATATAAATATGGAGGAAGAGGATCTGATGACTTCTCTTGAGTACACTGAGCTGCTCATAAGGCTTGAGGATGAAATGGGCGTTATGATAGCACCGTCGGAGTTCACGAAGGAAGAAACCAATACTCCAGAGAAAATAGTAGGGATAGTTCTTAAAAAACTTCAGGAGTAGACAAATGAGAAAGATAGCAGCTTTGATAACAGCTCTGATATTGTTCCTGGGGACTGCGACTGCTGTGCATTTTGCAGTTGCAGGTTCCGTGGACAATGAAGGAGTTACTTTTGATACATGGATAAACCCATACAAGAACAAGTCCTACAGTGCGATAAAAGCAAATATCACAGACAAGACTGTGCTTTATATGGGTTCATCGGAATTCAACCACAGTAAAAGCAAACCGGCGCATCCGACTAATCTGTTCAGAAAATCCAATATGGAAGTGATGTGCATTGGTACAGCTTTCACTCAGTCGCTTAACCTGGCAATAACGGCCGGTGCAGTAAGCAAGGATATGAAGAACAAAAAAGCTGTACTGCTGGTATCGCCCTCCTGGTTCACTAAATATGGCGTCAAGGAAACACCTTTTGCGATGCGCTTTTCCGAAAGCCAGTACGAAGAGCTGATGAAAAACCCTGCGATATCGAAGGAAACGAAGCAGCAGGTATCGTCAAGGGTAAATGAACTTCTCGCAGGACAGAAGGATATGCTTAATCAGGTAAAGACGATAGACAAGATCTATCTGAATGGCGGAAGTACGTTCTGGGAGAGGATGTCCTTCAACATGAGGAACCTGCTTACAGAAGAACGTGATGCAGTGAGCGTAGGCTCCATGTGGCTCAACTACAAGCATACGGCGAAGCCGGACAGACAGGTAAAAAAGAAAGAGCCTGAAAAACCGGATTTTGCAGGGATGCTCCGTGAAGGGGAGCAGGATTTTATCGAAAAATCCACCAACAACCCTTTTAATATGATGGACAAGTCTTTCAACAGCAGGTTCAGGAGCAGAGTAGTGAAGGCGAAAGGTATGTACGACCGCAAGAGCTACAGGAATTCGGTGGAATACGGTGATCTTGAGCTGTTCCTGGATATATGCAGGCAGTCGAAACTGCAGGTAATGGTGGTGCTGCTTCCTATAAATGGTCCGTGGTACGACCATACAGGTTTCAAGCCTGAAAAGAGGCAGATAGTATCGGAAAAGGTTGGAGAGATGACTAAAAAATACAAGAATGTGACATATTATGATATGTTCGGAAAATGCTACGAAAAGGGGTTCTTTGAGGACAATGTGCATCCGAGCGGAAAGGGATGGGTAGTGATAAATGAAAAAGTTTATGAATTTTTCAGGTAAAATACGGAAACTTGTAAGCAAAGAGTATATAATAACATCATTATTGCTTTTTGCAGCTTTTTTAGCGATATACTGGTATCTGATGTTCGGATACATAATGACTACGCCTAAGTTCACATACTCGGTGTTCTGATGCTGAACCTGCCTGCAGGCAGGGATATGCAGGAGGCGGATATAAAGGAGGTACAACTGTTGATACAGCTTAAAAATGTATCGAAATTCTATTACAGCAAAGGTATGATAGCCAGCGGCATATCGCGGGTGAATCTGGAATTCGATATCGGAGAGTTCGTTGTCATAACCGGCGAGTCCGGCAGCGGCAAGACTACTCTTTTGAATGTCATATCCGGCCTTGATACATACGAAGAAGGAGAGATGTATATAGAGGGCAGGGAGACCAGTCATTACCTGGCGTCGGATTTCGAAGAATACAGGAAAAAATACATAGGCAACATATTCCAGAACTTCAATCTGGTGAACAGCTACACAGTTTATCAGAATATAGAGCTGATACTGCGTATAAACGGATACCGCAGATCGGACATGAAGCAGAGGATAAAGAATATCATAAAGCGTGTTGGTCTTGAGGCGTACACCAGGACCAAGGTATCGAAGCTGTCAGGCGGTCAGAAGCAGAGAGTGGCTATAGCAAGAGCGCTGGCAAAGGATACGGATATAATCGTGGCAGACGAACCTACAGGCAATCTGGATAGTCAGTCTGCACAGGGTATCGTGGAGCTTCTCAGCGAGATCTCCAAAGACAAGCTCGTCATAGTCGTTACTCACAACTACGATCAGTTCCAGCAGTATGCCACACGTCAGATCAAGATGCACGACGGCAAGGTGGCAGAGGATAATATACTGAAACAGGTGCCGCTTCAGCAGGAGCCTTCTGCACATATCGAAGCAGGAAAGATAAGCATCGGCAGCAGGTTCAGGCTGGGCGCCAGGAATACCTTCAATATAGTCCATAAATTCCTGCTGCTGCTTGTGGTGTTCATCTTTGTGGTGACAGCAGTGACCGCACAGTATACCTCATATAAAAAATCAGAAGAAGAAGCGTCCAGGCTGGGTTTCAACGAAATATTCACGAATTACAGTCAGGACAGGATGATCTTAAAGAAAAAAGACGGTTCAAAGTTCAGCGATGAGGACAGGAAGATAATAGGCAGCGTGGATAATGTGAAAAGCGTGGCCCTGAACGATATGCTGCTGGACAGTTCTCTCTACATGGAGTCAGGAGATTACTACTATGATGCATACCCTCATGCAGTCAGCGAGTTCTCCGGTAAACTCATAAAGGGCAGGATGCCTGAAAAAGAAAACGAAGTGATCTTTGCAGGTGTAAAAGACGACACATCCTTCACAGATGATGTGATGGATGATATGCTGGGCAGGAAATTCAAGGCATATGTAGGAGAAGAGGGTGAGCACAAGTTCAAGGTAGTAGGTATCGCATACAAGGATGAAGGTTCCGGAGACATATATTCGGCGACAGGCGACCTGTACATGACAGACAGCATGATGAAGGCGATGCGCAGGGACACATACAGCAGCAGGAGCACTGTCACTACCACGATAAATGGCAAGGATCAGGAATACTCAGAAGGTGGAGGCTATTATATGGTCAGGTCAGACAGCCATGTGGAGTCAGGAAAGGTGATACTGCCGGAAGAAGCAAACAACTTCTATGAGAAGGGAGATGCCAAAGGCAAGACCATCAGTGTACGTGTGAAGAACATATTCTACAACAGGAAAATCGATCTGAAGGTATCCGATGTATATACAGAGAAGAATTTCAGCAGCAAGACGGACCTGAAAGACTTCGAGACCTATAATGGTTCAGTGTTCATCAGCAAGGCGGATTACAATAAGCTGTTCGCAGGAGGCAATTATCAGGCGTCTGTATATATGGACAGCTCGAAGGACAAGGACATATCGCAGACTAAGAAGGCTCTTGAAACAATGGGATATACAGCTATGCCTCTCAAAGGCATGATGACATCCTACGGCAGCGATCTTGTTTCGATAATACAGATACCTGTCGTTGTGATAGTGATACTGGCACTGTTCTTCATCGCATACTTCGTTGTAAGACTGATACTTAAATCAAGATCGGAATATTTCAGTATACTGAGGATGCTGGGACTTTCACGGCGCAGTATCAGGACCATACTGGATATAGAGATGTTCATCGTAGTGAACATTGCATTTGCAGTATTCGCAGTGGTGGTGGCAATGGCGCATTATCATATCATCAATGTTGAATATATCTGGAACCTTGCAGAATATATGAAACCTGCGAATTATGCAGTGATATATATCGTGATGGTCGTCATGGCATATATCATTTCAGGCAAATTCATACGCAGTATATTCAGGAAATCAGCCATGGGTTCATTCAGAGAGGGGGGACATTAAATGGTAAGACTGGAACATGTCAACAAGTATTTCAACCGCAGGCGGAAGAACGAAATACATGTAATCAATGATACCTCCCTGACTTTCGAGAACAAAGGGCTGGTGACTTTCCTGGGCCCCAGTGGATGCGGCAAGACGACGCTGCTGAATGTCATCGGCGGTCTCGACAAGGTGAACAAAGGTCGTGTGTTCATAAACGGCCAGCGCATCACAGGCAGGACAGCAGGCAGAGTGGACAAGATAAGGAATCTGAACGTAGGATACATATTCCAGAACTACAATCTCGTGGACGATATGACTGTCTTCGACAATGTAGCCATCGCACTGAAAATGGTAGGAGTCAAAGACCGCCGTGAGATCGAGGAAAAGGTGAACTACGTCCTTGAAAAAGTCGGAATGTACCGTTACAGGAACCGTTACGCCGACATGCTTTCAGGAGGAGAGCGCCAGAGAGTCGGCATAGCCAGAGCACTTGTCAAGAACCCTTCTATAGTCATTGCAGACGAGCCTACAGGCAATCTGGACAGCAGGAACACTCTGGAAGTCATGAATATCATCAAATCCATTTCCGAGGACAAGCTGGTGATACTGGTGACTCATGAGGAAAAGCTGGCGGAGTTCTATGCATCGAGGATAATAAGGCTGTCTGACGGCAGGATAGTATCCGATGAAAACAACGATCATGCCGGCAACCTGGACTATCGTGTGGACAACAGGATATATCTGAAAGATATCAGGGACCACAAGCGTCTGAAGACCGATAAATACAACATCGACTTCTATAATGACAGCCAGGAGGACATACATCTCGACGTTGTTGTCAGAAACGGCAATATATATATCAGGACCAAGGGCGATAAAGACAGGATCGAAGTCATCGATGAAGCCTCCAGCATTGAGCTGATAGATGGAAACTACAAGGAGATGACGCAGGAGGATTCTGCAGGTGACAGTTTCGACCTCAGCCGCCTTGAAGTCAGAGGCAGACGCAGATACAGATCCATATTCAATCCGGTCACGACTATCACCAACGGGTTCAGGACTGTATTCAGATACAACATACTGAAGAAGATACTGCTGGTAGGATTCTTTCTTTCAGCTGTATTCATCACATATGCATCCAGCAACATATTCGGAGAGCTCAATGTCACAGACGATGAATTCATCCAGACGGACAAATCCTATATCAGCGTCATAAGCAAGGATACCGATATAGACCGGTACAAGGAGCTGGAGAAGAATGAAAACTACGATTATGTACTGCCGGGAGACGGCAGCATAACGCTGAGGATGCCTTACGACAATTATTTCCAGACTATGTCATACAGCGCAGGCATATCCGGTACACTGTCGGATATAGACAAAGTATCAAAAAGCGACCTGGCTTACGGCAGACTTCCGGAAAACAAAAATGAGATAGTCATCGACAAAATGGTCATCAGTAAAATGATAAAGAACGACAATATGGTCAAACAGGCAGGTTTCGGCAGTGTGAAGTCTTTCATTGATCAGGATATCCCTGTGGCCAATATGCACTCTCTGAAGATAGTGGGTATATCTGACAGGCAGAGCCCGTGCATATATACAGACCGGAGCCTTTTCATCAACCTTCTTGCAAACACCGGAGCATCTGACAGCGAGACGGATTCAGATGACATGGACATGATGATGGTGGAATCCGGCACTCCGCAGTTCACAGGCACATATATCGACTACAAGCTGATGAAGAAAAAAGTAGATCTCAAGAAGGGCAGCTGGCCTGAGAAAAACTATGAAGTGCTGGTCAATGAAAAGAATTCCGAAGAGTGGAAGATAGGCAAGGAGATATCAAAGAACAAGATCAACGGTCACAAGCTGACGGTCTCCGGATATTATTCCGACAGCAAAGACAGCGATTATATGCTGGTAAATCGCACGATGATAAAGTATGATCTCATCAAAAAGAGCAAGAACCTGACCATAAGCACGTCTGACAAGAAAGCTGCGATAGCAGAGCTGAAGGACAGTGGCATGAATGCCAGAGACGCTTATGAAGAAAGCTACAAGACATACCGAAAGGCACAGTGGGAATCTGTACTCTCATCTCTTGTCATGGCAGGTGTAGTGCTGCTGATATCTTTCATAGAGATATTCCTGATAATCAGAGCTTCATTCCTGTCCAGGATAAAAGAAGTAGGCGTATACAGGGCAATAGGAGTCAAGAAGTCGGATATATACAGGATGTTCGGCAGCGAGATACTGGCAATAACGACGATGGCAAGTCTGCCTGGATTCCTGCTTACATCGTATATACTTTACAAGGTATCGCATCTGACAGACTACTTCGGACAAATGTATCTGGTATCACCTGTGATGCTGATAGCGACTATAGTCGTGATATTCGGATTCAACATGCTGTTCGGACTGCTGCCGGTATTCAGAACCATAAGAAAGACGCCTGCAGCCATACTCAGCAGGACAGACATATAAAGTCTGCATCATGACAAAGACAGAACGGTTTCATAATATATAAAAAATGCTGCATCGTGGTATCGTATCATGCGATGCAGCATTTTTGTGTCCTTTACAGGCTTACTGTTTGTCTTTTTTGTCCTTCTGCGGTCTGAATATGATGAACAGCAGCGTGGAGATCAGCATCAGTATCGGATAATAAAGATGCGGCATGATCTCTATCGGTGAGATCTTGACCAGTGCCGCTGCAGTCAGCAGCTGTGCACCGTAAGGGATAAGTCCCTGGCCTACCGAAGCGAATATATCAAGGATGGAAGCCACACGTTTAGGCTCCACGCCGAACTCATCGCCTATTTCCTTTGCAACAGGTCCGGCCATGACGATAGCCACTGTATTATTGGCGGTACACAGATCTACAAGGAACACCAGCAGAGCGATACCAAGCTCCGCACCACGCTTGCCGTTGACAGTCTTCTTTATGCCATCGATTATCAGGCTTATACCGCCGTTTTCCTTGATGAGAGAAACGATGCAGGCTACAAGTATGGATATTATGGATATCTCGAACAGTCCTGTCATACCCTTGCCGATGACACTGAACGCCTTGATGAATGTGAAGGAGCCGTTGACGATGCCTACTACCATGGAAAGGCCTATGCCTGTGAACAGTACTGCGAATACATTGAAACCGATGAGAGCTCCTATCAGTACCACCAGATAAGGCACTACCTCGATGATGTTGTAGTCGTATGCAGAGGC
Organism: uncultured Clostridia bacterium; assembly: GCA_934255435.1. Classification (GTDB taxonomy): domain Bacteria; phylum Bacillota; class Clostridia; order Peptostreptococcales; family Anaerovoracaceae; genus Lentihominibacter. Next base: position 25,537 of record CAKQNZ010000009.1, read on the forward strand.
GGTCACCGACATGCCTCTGGTCTCGAGATAGTATATGATGACGGTCAGCACAGCCGCCGGCAGCACGATGAAGAAATTCTGCCGGAACTTG
>CAKQNZ010000010.1 GCA_934255435.1 uncultured Clostridia bacterium
GTGGGAACAGGAAGGAGTGTAGCAATGACTGCCATCGATTTTGAGAAGGAACTTAAAGAGAATATTTTCGATATAATCGAGTCGATTTCCGACGAGGTGCTGATCTCTGACGGCAGAGGCAAGGTCCTGTGGGTCAATCCTGGATTCGAAACATGTTACGGCGTAGCCATCGGGAACGCGCTGGGCAGGAACATAGCCGAACTTGAAGAGGAAGGTTTTTTCAAACCTGCTATAATCCCCATGGTCATAGAAAGAAAAGAAAAGATAACCATGGTCCAGAAGACCCATGAGGACAAGGACATACTGGTGACCGCCACGCCTATCTTCAACACAGACGGCAGCATAAAGCTGGTGGTCAGCTATTCCAGAGACATAACCGAGATGACACAGCTGGAAAAGAAATATTCGAAGATGAGGCAGCGTGTGGAAAAATACACCGCAGAGCTCCATGAACTGAGGAAAGGCGCCAGCAGCGGAACAGAGATCATCGGTCAGTCGAAGCAGATGGAAAAAGTCACCGGCATCATCAACCGCATCGCCGACCTTGACGCAAATGTCCTGCTGCTGGGGGAATCCGGCGTAGGTAAAAGCATGTTTGCAAAAGTCATACACAAATGGAGCAGCAGATCAGGCGGGCCTTTCATAGATATAAACTGTGCTGCCATCCCGGAGAACCTGCTGGAATCCGAATTGTTCGGATATGAAAAAGGTTCTTTTACAGGAGCAGGTCCTAAGGGCAAAGTGGGGCTGATGGAGCTGGCGGACGGCGGCACGCTGCTGCTGGACGAGATATCGGAGATACCGATATCACTGCAGGCCAAGCTGCTGACAGCCATACAGGAGAAAAAGATAACGAGAGTCGGCGGCACGAAACCTGTCAATGTGGATTTCAGGCTCATCGCAGCATCCAACAGGCAGCTGGATCAGTATGCTGCAGATGGCAGATTCAGGATGGATCTCTACTACAGGCTGAACGTCGTTAACATCACCATACCGCCGCTGCGGGAAAGAAAAGAAGACATAATACCGCTGCTAGAATATTTTTCAGCACAGTTCAGAAAGAAGTACGGTCTGGACAGGAATTTTTCACCGCAGGCGATGGAGATGCTCACAGAATATCCGTGGCCGGGCAATGTCAGGGAACTGGCCAACATCACGGAGCGTCTGATAGTAACAAGCAGCAGCGACACCATAGGCGCAGGGGATCTTCCGGAGGAGATATCCCGGAGAAAAAGAATACCGGAGGAGACTTCGCTTGAGGATATAGTAAGTCTCAATGACGAAGTGGAAAAGCTGGAATCAGAGCTGATCCGCCGGGCGTACGAGAAGTACAGGACCACTACCGGAGTTGCCGCAGCCCTTGGCATCAGCCAGCCTACGGCTTTCAGGAAGATAGAAAAATATATCAAGTAATGGTGCAGTCTGTTCATAGCATAGGAAATTTCTCTTAGAGAAATTGACGGAGCTTCAACGCTTACTGTGTTCGCTCCTTCGCCTGCGGCTACGCTGTCCGTTCTGTCTTGCGAATCGCCTTGGGCTCTTCGGACAGAAAGGCAAGAAAGTACCTCAAATGCGTTGCTGCGTAGCAGCAACATTTGTGCAAAGAAATCGAAGATTTCGTCTTGCACACTTTTTTTATAAACTGTCCGGTCGTTCAAAACAAATTGCAGCAGCAGTCCCGGTGTGTTAAAATAGGTTCAGAATGTAAGTTGATGCTCCAGCTTAAAATGAAAGGAAGCTCATATGAAAAACAAAATAGTACATGCGTTGCTGTGCATCATGTTATGCATGGCGTTCATGCCGGATGCATCTTTTGCAGACAGCACGAGATAAGCAGCCCTGAAGTCATCAAAGCGACAGGTGAACCAGCCGATAAACATGATAATGGCAAGTCAGCATCAACAGGCGACAGCAGCATGCCGGTACTTTACGTGATTCTGGCGGCAGCAGCTCTGGCAGGAGCAGTTCTGGTGATCAGAAGGAAACGGGCTTAAGCGCATCAGTGGAGTGCGAGCTGTAAAACATTATGCAGCAACAGATCGATTTCCGGCTGCAGGCGTGACAGGCTTCACGCCAAAGGAGCAAAAGAAAAAATCTCCCGATAGGATAACGCAGAGGGGGATACAGGGAGAGTTATGAAAAGCAAAATAATACTTCTGATACTTACTATAGCGTGCTTCGGTGCGATATTCTTTTTTTCGTGCCAGCCGGCTACTGCTTCAGATGCGGTCAGTGGAGGCATCGCACGGAAACTGCTGGAGATGTTCACCGACTACAGCAGCCTTGCTCCGCAGGAGCAGTATACGAAACTGATGGTGTTCGATGAAGTGCTCAGGAGCCTGGCCCATTTCGGACTGGCTCTGCTATCGGGATTTTTCCTTTATACAGCGCTGACTGTATTCGGATGCAGGAGACCTGCGGCGTGGACCGTGGCAGTATGTTTCCTTTATTCACTGTCAGACGAGATACATCAGCAGCTCTTTGCAGCAGGCAGAGCTTTCCAGCTGGAAGACATCGCAAAGGACTGGGCAGGAGCTCTTGCAGGACTTTGCCTGGCAGCAGCAGCGGTCAGGATATGCAGGAAGACGAAACGGTATCGCAGCGACGCCGAGTACTGACAGAGCCACCTGCACATGATCCATACAAAGTAATAGAAATCGAATAAATATAATTTAAAATAATAAAATGATACAACAGACTTCACAGCGGGCAGATCCGTATGGAGTCTGTGTATTTTTGTTCGCATTATAGTCTCAGAGATCTTCTTGATCATACAGGACTACCCCAAATAACATTTCTCCGGTTTTGGTTTTCAGTGAAGCTATAATAGCACAGGATGATACGTTGATGAACAGTCGTTACAGGTATGCATAGCAGATGAGAAAATGCGGTCAGAGACAGGCTTCTGAACATGGTTTTTAATTGCAGGAAAAAAGCGGCAGGTGTGCTCCTGCCACTTTATATATCCACGTATATTTTATCTTGTCGCCTTTCCTGTCATTTCGGAAACTGCGATCTTTATGACTTTGGCGTCTCCGACGCTGGCATTTATGTATTTCTTGCCGCTTTCAATGAAGTCCGGGCTGAGCTTTTCAACGATCTTCAGGAGAACTTTTTTCTTGCTTTCTTCATCTTCAACGGATGATGCCTTGCCGAAGGCTATGACTGAGCGGTATTTAGTGTTGAATTTTTCCGGCATCAGTTCCACGGAGTCGATGACAGTGAAACATACGTTGTCGTTTGCCGCCAGGTTGCTGAGTCTGTGACCTTCTTTTGCACAGTGGAAATAGATAGCGCCGTCGTCATATGCGAAATTTACAGGCACGCCGTAAGGTACGCCGTCTGCGCTTACTGTTGAAAGCACGCCGTATTCAGCTGATGCGAGTATTTCCATGACTTCTTCCTGTGGTATCATTTTTTCTTTTCTTCTCATTTCCATGATGATATGTCCTTTCTGCGGGATATATTTTCCCGGTCATTATGTTTTAGTCTGATGTGTTTTTATGCATATAAAGTGACGGTCTGCCGCCTGTGTATTTACGGACGGTCTTTGCTGTTGTCATGCACCTTGTCTTTTCTTGCAGGGTTTTCAGGGAACCAGCCTTTTGCTACACGCTGTTTCTGTTCGCCAAGCTCCTTGATGCTCCACAGACAGCTGCAGCCGGTGACTCCCATGATGCAGGAAAGCAGTGTGTTCTGTATCAGTATGCTGGCGCCGATGAGTATGATCCCGGATATCAGGAACACAGGCCAGCATCTGGCAGAAAAATAGTATTCGGCTTTTATGACGATAGGATGGAAAGCTCCGATTATCAGGAACGTCGCTACCGCTATCAGGATCCCATATAAATTCATGAGTCGCCTCCCGTCACATGGTTTTTTTTAACTGTACAGTTTGTTATCTGTATATTACAATATAGGTGCAACCATTGAAAGAGCCAATTTCGACGATTTTAAAGGAGCCAGTCATGATATATGTAGACAAGAACAGGAAAATGCCGCTTTACAGACAGCTTTACCTGAATATAACAGAGGAGATACTGTCGGGAACGATGCCGGCGGGATACAGACTCCCTGCCACCAGGAAACTTGCCGGGGAACTTTCCATAGGCAGGAATACCGTTGAAAAAGCATACAAGCAGCTGGAAGCTGAAGGGTACATAACCGCCAGGGCAGGCAGCGGCTTCACAGTGGCGGAGATACCGCTGGATTTTTCACAGACGCATGGCGAGTCCAATGATGCAGATGACGCAGGTGTCTGCAATACAGACAGTCTCGACGATTCAGGGGAAGTCAGGAGCAGCGAAGCAGATGAACGGATACGATATGATTTCGTATACGGTTCCATGGCAAACGATGTTTTCCCTTACAGGCAGTGGAGAAGGTGCATGAATGATGTGCTGACAAGGATGGAGATGGAGCCTGCGCTGCATTATCCGCCGAGGACGGGACAGCCGGAGCTGCAGCGGGCTGTGGCAGGATATCTGAGACGTTCAAGGAATGTGTCATGCAGGCCTGAAGATGTCATCATAACTCCCGGTCAGCAGTATTCCATGGATATACTGGCGCATCTTGCGGAGGGAGACGTCAGGAAGCTGGCTATGGAGGAGCCTGGTTACGACGGAATACGCAGGGTGTTCGAAGTCAACGGTTTAGATATAGTTCCTGTGAGTGTGGGAGAAGATGGTATAGTCATGGAGGAGCTGGAAAACGTATCGGCAGATTTCCTTTACCTGACTCCTTCACATCAGTTCCCTACAGGATCGGTGACGTCTGCAGGCAGGCGCAGACAGCTGATAAACTGGGCGGAAAAAACAGGGACGTACATAATAGAGGACGACTATGACAGCGAGCTGAGGTACTATACCAGCCCTATACCTGCCATGCAGTCGCTGGACGTGGGCGGTCATACGATATACACCGGAACTTTTTCAAAATCTCTGGCGCCGGTGATGCGGACGGCGTACATGATACTGCCGGAAAAACTCATGGAAAAGTACCGGCAGCGCTACGGCAGGTACAATTCCATGGTGTCCACATTCCATCAGCTGACGCTGGCTCAGTTCATCAGCGAAGGCTATTATGAGCAGCATATCAACAGACTCAGGACCATGTACCGCCGCAAACATGCAGCACTTCTGAAAGCCATCGCCGACGTGTTCGGAGACAGGATAACTGTGCTGGGAGAAGGCGCAGGGATACATCTTCTCATAGATGTGAGTTCGCCGTTTTCTCAGGAGGAGCTGGTGGCTCGTGCAGAAAAGACAGGTATAAGGCTTTATACCACAAAGGTCCTTTACGCCGACAGGGGCAAATGTCCGGATCACCGTCTGCTGATGGGCTTTCCGATAGTACCTACGGAAGCATTCGAAGATATAATGAAAGATCTCCGCATGGCGTGGGAGATGTAGTACTCGAAGCGGATTGCAGAGCTGCTTAGATACGCCGAAAATCGAGATCCATGCGGTGGCTGCTGTTCTTGCCGGGCAGACTGCATGGAGATGTGCTGTGCTCAGGTACGCAGGGTCGATTCAAGAACGGATGAAACCGGGAAATCGGCAGCTCCCGATATGATAGTGTGTAGTACAGTTTGACAGGATGATGCTGCTGCAGATAATCACAAAATACCCGGAAACAGCCAGGTGCAGCTGCTTCCGGGTATCGTCATATCATTTGCTTTCTGATGTATGTATGCGGCGGTGCTTTATATATTGGCTCTCTTTCCTGTCATGTGCTCTATAGTGAGTTCATATCCGCAGGCTTCGCAGCCGTTCTCAGCATATTTCCTGCCGCCTTCCATGTGGTCAGGTGAGAATTTGCCTACCATCTTGTACATAGCCTGGAGCTTTTCTTCTCTTTCCTTCAGGATCTTCACTTTGCCGAATATGATGACGCTGGAAAAGTCCGATGTGAATTTTTCGCTTTTGACGTCTTCCATTCCGATCACGCTGAATGATACCTTGCTGTCCCTGGACATACAGTCGAACTTATAGCCTTCCGAGATACCGTGGAAGTAGATCTTTCCATCGCTGTATACGAAATTCACCGGTACGGAATAAGGATATCCGTCGTCTCCGTTGAGAGCCAGCGTGCCGTGAGTGGTCTTTGCAAGTATTTCTTCGATCTCAGCCTTTGAAAGAGCCTGATCTTTAAGTCTCATCTCTCTGAACATAATAACATTCTCCTTTCGTGCTTGCGTGGGTATGCATATAAATTTAGAATTATAAAAATATTGTACAGCAGAATCGGTGAGGGGTCAATGGTATATAAGCTCTGTTAATGCGGGATATGTGTGGTGATGGTCAGAAGACATTCCTTTGCAGGAACTGCGATTATGTTGGACAGATGATTGCAGCGGTCTGAGAGGCGGGCATCAGAATGCCGGGCAGCAGTCCGGACCGGCAAACACCTTGTACTGAGGTGTTTTGTGTTGTAAAATCAACAGTATCAGAGTAAACACAGGAGGTGGAGACAATGAAAGATATATCGAACATACTTGTAGCTCCGGGAAGATATGTACAGGGGCGCGGTGCGATCTGTGAACTGGGCAGACACATAAAGAACATGGGCGGAAGCAAGGCTCTGGTTGTAGGCGGCAGGAGAGGTCTTGCGGCCACGAAGGAAGGACGTGACAAGAGCTTTGCAGAATACGGGATACAGCAGGTGGAAGAGCTGTTCTGCGGTGAAAGCACCCAGAAGGAGCTGGAAAGACTGACGAAGATCTTTCTTGACAACGGCTGCGATACTGTCATCGGCAGCGGCGGCGGCAAGGTCCTTGATATCGTGAAGTGTGTCGGCGAGGAGGCCGGTGCGAAGCTCACGGTGACAGCTCCTACAGTAGCCTCCAATGACTCTCCGACAAGTGCGCTGGGGCTGATATACAGTGAGGATCATGTATTCGAGAGATTTTACATACCGTCAAAGAACCCGGATATCGTCATAGCTGACTCGGAGATAATCAGCAGGGCGCCGGTGAGGACGCTGGTGGCAGGTATGGGAGATGCGCTGGCTACATGGCTGGAGGCAGATGCCTGCTACAGGAGCCATGCTCTGAACTTCCCGGGCGGACATATCACCAGGACTGCGATAGCATGTGCGAGACTGTGCTATGACACGCTGATGCGCTACGGTGAGGAAGCGAAGATCGCCAACGAGATGCAGGTGGTGACTCCGGCGCTGGATGCAGTCATCGAGGCCAATGTGCTGCTGTCCGGCATGGGCTGGGAAAGCGGTGGTCTTGCAGCGGCTCACGCTATGCAGGACGGTTTCACCAGCATACCTGAGATACACGATATGCTCCACGGCGAGAAGGTGGGATTCCTGACTCTCGTTCAGGTTATACTGGACGACAGGCCGCTGGAGATAACGAAGCAGGTATTCGAGTTCGCGCAGAAAGTCGGCCTGCCGATGACTCTGGAAGATCTGGGCTGCGGCAACGTCAGCAAGGAGGCTCTTATGGAAGCCATCAGGATATCCTGCGCACCTGACGAAAGCATACACAACCTGGGATCCACCATCACGGAAGAAAAGGTATACGACGCAGTGATAGCCGCAGACGCCATCGGCAGAAGGATGAAGAACGGCGAGAAGGTGTTCTGATACCGGCGGCATGATTTAATAATAATGAACTTTAAAAGCGCCTGCAGGGAACGGTATGTTTTCACTGCAGGCGCCATTTTGTTTTCTTTTGATTTTCAGGCAAAGCGTGGTAGAATATATTAAAGACATGCAGTGGACTGCTGCACAGGAGGTGTATCTATGGGTATTTATGTGAATCCGGGAAACGGAAGGTTCCAGGAAGCTGTGAATTCGGAGATATATGTGGACAAGACAGGGCTGATAAGATATACGAATTCGATAGTGCATACTATGCAGCACAATATATGCGTCAGCCGTCCGAGACGTTTCGGCAAGTCACTGGCTGCAAGCATGCTGGCGGCGTATTACGGGCGGGGATGCGACAGCCGTGAGATGTTTTCGGGATTCGAGATAGCCGCGGATGAGAGCTTTGAAAAACATCTGAACCGGTACGATGTGATCTTTCTCAATATGCAGGAGTTCCTGAGCAGAAGCAAAGACATAAATGGACTTATAGACCGTATCAGCAGGCTGGTGATCAGAGATCTCAAAGGCCTGTATCCGGGTGTGGACTATTTTGACGATACGAATGTGGTGGATTCTATTCAGGATGTATATGCTGCGGAGGGGCATCCTTTCGTAGTGATAATCGACGAATGGGACTGCATATTCCGTGAATACAAGAACGACAAGGCATCTCAGGAGATCTATCTGGATTTTCTCCGGGATTTCATAAAGGATAAGGAATATATACATCTGACATATATGACAGGGATCCTGCCTGTAAAGAAATACGGAACTCACTCGGCGCTTAACATGTTCGACGAATTTTCCATGATAGATCCGGGTCCGCTGGCAGAGTATGTGGGCTTCACGGAGCAGGAGGTCAGCGAGCTGTGTGACAGATACGGCATGGATCTTGGCGAAGTCAAGGACTGGTATGACGGCTATTCATTCAAAGGCGCTCCGTCTATATACAGTCCGCGTTCCGTTGTGAGCTGCATGAGATTCGGCAATATAGGCAACTACTGGAATCAGACTGAGACTTTTGAAGCCCTGCAGGTTTATATAGACATGAATTTCGACGGGCTGAAGGACGATGTACTGAGCATGATGATGGGTGAACATGTGCCGGTGAGGACTGCTGGATTTTCCAATGATATGGTGACATTCAACAATGAGGACGACGTCCTGACACTGCTGGTGCACCTTGGCTATCTGGGTTATGATTCAGAAGAAAAGTGCGTGTTCATACCAAACAATGAGGTTCGGGAGGAATATGTTACAGTCGTGTCAGTGTCGGACTGGGGCGAAGTGTCTTCTGCGCTTCGGGATTCTGCAGATACGCTGAACGCTATATGGAAAGGGTATCCGGAAAGAGTAGCGGAGGGGATAAGAAAAGCTCATTTCGAAACTTCGCACCTGCAGTACAATGATGAAAACGCCCTGAGCTATACTGTTTCGCTGGCGCTTTATGCTGCAAGGAATTTTTACACAGTGCACCGGGAGCTGCCGGGAGGCAAAGGCTTCGCGGATCTGGTGTTTGTTCCGAGAAAGCGTTTTGCGGACAGACCGGCGCTGGTGGTGGAACTGAAATGGAACGACACCGCGGAAGGTGCCGTGGAACAGATCAAAAACAGGGAATACTGCCGCAGCCTTGAAGAGTACAGCGGCAGCATCCTGCTGGTAGGCGTATCCTATGACCGGCAGACGAAGGAACATAAATGTGTCATAGAGGAAGTCGTCAAGCAGCAGTGACATCATTCATTTTCCGGTGACGGAGTGCCGGGCTCAGCGGATCTCTGCTTTCAGGTCGTAGTGTATGCTGTTGTCCCAGACCCGGCTTATACTCTTTACAATCCCGTGCAGGCATGGTAGAATCAGGGTACTGAGAGAAATAAATATCGTACTGCCACCGGGCAGTTGATGCATTGGCATCCATTTGTGTATCGTTAGGTCTTTGAAGATATGCAGGAGGATGCTTGTTTTTGTTAAAGAAAGGATCATACAAAATGAACAGGAGCTGGATCTATGTTTATCTTTCGGGCATCACAGAGATACTGTGGGCTGTAGGGCTGAAATATTCAGATGCCTGGTGGGAGTGGGTGCTGACTTTCACCCTTATAATCATGGCTTTCGTGCTGACGATAAAGGCCTCCGAGGCGCTGCCGGTGGCCACGGTCTACGTGGTCTTCACCGGGATCGGTGCAGTGGGGACAAATCTGGTGGATATCTTAGTTTTCAGGGAACCTGTCAGCGTCATGAAGATAGTGTTCATCGTGCTGCTCATCACCGGGATAATCGGTCTGAAGCTGGTGACTGACAAGCCGGAAGACAGCGGGGTGCATGACAGTGTTGCGGTAGCGGCCGGGTGCTTTGCCGGAGGATGCAGCAACGACACTGACGGGTGCTGTGTCAGCCATGCAGGGGCAAATGCAGAGGTGGCTGCTTTGGAAGCAGCAGACAGCAAGCAGGCCGGGGAGGTGAGATAGATGGCGTGGATATTTCTTGTACTGGCCGGATGCTTTGAAGTTGTAGGCGTTATCGGTATGAACAAAGTCACCGAAAGGAAATGTTTCAGTTCCTTTGCAGTGCTCATTGTGGGATTTTCACTGAGCTTCGGACTTCTCAGCCTGGCGCTGAGGACACTGCCGCTGGGGATGTCATACGCCATATGGACCGGCATCGGATCGGTGGGAGCGACACTGGTGGGGATGATATTCTACGGCGATTCACGCAGTATGAAGCGTATACTGCTGATCGCTCTTGTCATAGTTTCCATAGTCGGCCTGAAGCTGATATCGTGATGAAAACGGGATATACACCCTTGTGTCTGCCGCAGAGCTGCGGTATGTGCAGGGGTGTTTTTGCACATATATGTCCGGAAATGGCGAGACACAGGGCCGGAGAAGTGTTATCATGCAGTTGATGACAGACAGGAGAGTATTTATGGATCAGGAAAGCAAAGAAGCATTGTTCAGGGCGTTCAAGGCTCATGATACGAGGTTTGATGGCAAGGTGTACATTGGCGTGACGACTACAGGGATATACTGCAGACCGGTGTGTGCCGCCAGGATGCCGAAGTTCAGTAACTGCGAGTTTTTCGGCAGTGCTACCGAGGCGGAGCAGGCGGGGTTCAGACCATGCAAGACATGCAGGCCGGAACTGGCTCCTGACGACAACGATCAGGACCACGACAAGATAGCAGGCAGAGTCGCTGCTTACATAGAAGAAAGCTGCAGTATGGGCGAGTCCATGGAGGATGTGGCGTCAAAATTCGGATTTTCTCAGCGCCAGCTGCGCAGGATATTCAAAGATGAATTCAACGTGACGATGATTGAGTATCAGCAGACCTGCAGGCTCCTGCTGGCGAAGAAGCTGCTGACGGAAACGGATCTTTCCGTGACTGAGGTATCGGCGGCTTCGGGGTTCGGCAGCGTCAGGCGACTGAACGATACTTTCCGTGAAAAATACAGGATGGCTCCCGGTGAACTGAGAAAACGCAGGAAAAAAGGCCGGGAATGCACAGGCAGCATACGTGTAGGCATCGGGTACAGACCGCCCTACAGGTGGGAGGAGCTTCTTGACTTTTTCAGGATGAGAGCTGTTTCAGGCGTCGAATATGTGGACGGCTGCAGCTACTCCAGAGTGATCTGCAAAGAAGACAGGGAAGGTAATACCCTTGCAGGATGGATCCGGGTGACCAACGATGAGAAACGTTCGCTATTGAATGTGGAGGTCAGCGATAGTCTGGTGCCTGTGGTGTCAGGGATCATAGCTGATGTGAAGCGCATGTTCGATACGGGATGCGATCCTGCAGAGATCAGCAGCAAGCTGATGGATCTGGAAAAGTACTGTGAAGGTGGATTCAGACCGGGCACACGTCTTCCGGGAGCAGCCGGCAGCTTCGAGATCTGCGTCAGAGCAGTGCTGGGGCAGCAGATAACAGTCAAAGCTGCGCGGACACTGGCAGAGAGACTTGTAAAGAACTTTGGCAGACCGGTGAACACCGGCAGGGAGGGACTGAGTCACGCCTTTCCATCTGTACAGGATATATGCAGACTGGAAGGCAGGACAGAAGACCACCTGGGGCCGCTGGGGATAACATCATCCAGAGCGGCGGCAATACGAAGCATTGCAGAGATGTTTGCGGAAGGCATGATAAACTGGGAGAAAGACCGGCCGGAGGAGATCATGGAGACCCTGATGGAGATCCGCGGGATAGGCCCATGGACCGCGAAGTATATCGTCATGAGGGTCATGAGCTTTCCTGACGTGTTCCTTGAAACCGACGCCGGAGTGAAAGAAGGCATGTCCGGTCTGGCGCCCGCAGAAATGAAAAAGATTTCGGAAAAATGGAGACCGTGGCGCAGCTATGCGGTCATAGGGATCTGGAACAGTCTGTCATGAAATCGTGTATTTTTGAAAACAGTGAATCGAAAGGATCGTGATGAAATGTACAGGATAGTTGAAACTCAGGATTATTACCCGGTGTCCGTGATGTGCCATGAGTGCGGCCTGGAGGTGGAACCATCGGAAACAGCACCGGGATATGTACAGAAAATGTGGAAATGCGAGGATACCGATACGGGGGAGATGGTGGCGGCGGCAGTAACAGCCTTCAGAGACGGATGCCATGTGCTGGAAAATCTGGTCGTCAGTGCGGAACACAGGAGCAGACATCTGGGAGAGAACCTGATGAAGAAAGTGGAACATGAACTTCGCTGTCAGGGAGTGGACAAACTCTGGGGATGCGCCAAAGTTCCGGACTATTATACGAGACTGGGCTGGAAACTCTTTGACGGTAAGGAAAAACCGGTGATATCGAACTGCCAGAAATGCAGACAGTTCGGGAATATATGCTTTCCGGAGATAATCGTGAAAGAACTGCAGCAGTGACTTTTCATTGGATATGCAGATGTATGACTGCGGATTACGTTACATCAGGCTACGGATCGATTTACGCCGGGGCTCATGGTCTCCTGAGGGCGCATGGCATGCCTGCGATGCACTTGCCGCAGACTTCGGAGCCAACGTCCGTACTGCCGTCTCCGCCGTATGAACTGCCGAAGGATGTATGTATCGCTGCATTTTTCAGACACTGAGCGTAGCATTTTCGGCGATCATAGATTTCCGGCGTCAGCGCTCCGGCGGGACAGACCTTCATACAGAGTCCGCATTTACCGGATCTTTTATAGAGACACGCCTCCTCAGTCTGAGGCTTTCCGGCGGTGACGTCGAGATCAGTGACAAGGCCGTTGATCCTTCCTGCGCATCCGTTTTCGGTTATGAGCATGTTGTTGAGCCCGAAGGTTCCCAGTCCCGCTGCATATGCGAAGTGACGGAACGACCAGTGACTTATGATCTCGTCACGGTAGAAGGCTGACGCCTCAGGTGATTGAGCGGCGTTGTAGCCGAGACTGCGAATGACCTCGGTGAGGTGATCGTTCAGCTCAGGGAACATGGAATTGGTCTCTTCATATATGCGGGCCCATTCTGCAGACGCAAGACCGCTGCCACGGTTGCTTTTCACGAGTTCATCCCTGAAGGGCAGGAAATACACCAGCAGGACTGTTGCGTCAGGCATGACATCCTCGGGCATCTGGTGTTCTGATACGGTATAGTCACGGAGATTCCTGATATACGGGCTATATATATCGGCGAACCCCACAAGAGGATCTTTCCATGTATCCGGGTCTGTATTTTTTATGAAAGTGCTGATCTCACCGGTCAGCAGCTTTTTTATATCTGACATTGCAGCCTCCTTGAAATTTTGCTTGTGATTTCATGCAGTATTTGAGATATGCACCGGTCCGGCAGAAGTTTATCAGCATCATAAGACCGGGAAATACATACAGATAATTATATATCTGACTGCAAAAAAAGTAAATATTACGAGAATTTCAAAGTGAAATATATCCCCTTAATAAAACCGTTTTTCTGTGATATCATAGCATCATGATTTTATCACAGGAGGTTTTGATTTCATGCCGGGTTATGTGCTTTTCAATTTTTTCATATACTGCGTCATCAATGCGTTCACGCCGGGACCGGGCAACATACTTGCACTGAACACTATAACAAATTACGGATGGAAGAAGGGCAGGCCGCTGTTCTTCGGGATATTTGCAGGTTATTACTGCGTCCAGACTGTCTGCGCCATATTCGTATACGGAGTAGGGGAATTCCTGCCCCAGGCTCTGGAGGTCATCAAGTACATAGGAGCTGCATATATACTCTGGCTGACGATACATATCGCATTCAGCAAACCTGATACAGAGGATGATGAGAAGAGCGCCTCGTTCCTCAAGGGATTCCTGCTGCAGTTCGTGAATGTGAAGATATACATGTTCGGAATCACTGCCATAACAGGTTTTGTCACAGGATACAGCACATCTTTCCCGGTGCTGATGGGATTCGAGATGTTCATTGCCACTATAGGAAGTATCGCGACACTGACCTGGATAGGCATGGGCGCGCTGATACAGAAGTTCTACATCAGACATTACAGAGGGATAAATATAATACTTGCCCTTACATTGCTGGAGTGTATATGGAGTATACTGAAAAACTGACAAGCCACTGCAGTCTGCACATACCGGTATTATAATTGTAGCGGATCCTTGATCTGGCTGTTACGATACTCCGGAATATGCAGTTTTTGAAGACACAGGGTTTTATAATAGCGATATTTTGCGATGTCCCGGGCACAACACCCGGGCATTTTTCTGTGCGGAAAGACTGAGCATATCATTTTGCGACTGTTACACCGCATACGACGTTTGATCGAATAAAAATGACTTTATGTAAAATATATTTGACATAAAGTCAATAAAGTTGTATATTGATGGTGAAAGGAGATGAGATACATGAATACGTTTTATATTATAGGATTACTGGTGGGGCTGGTTTTCGGACTGATACTTGCAGCTTTAGCTGTAAGGTTCTGCAGAGGCAGGGGCAACTGGCGGAGCAAGTACGATGAACGTCAGAAGATCGCTATAGGCAAGGCTTACCGTGACGGATTCTGGGCTTTGCTGGCTGCAGGTGCAGTGGCATTCGTACTGTATGAACTTGGAGTCTTTGAAAACCATGTGGATGTAATGATGGTTACAGCAGGCTTTATCGGTCTGGAAGTGTATATCGTGGGATGCATAATGAGGGACGCCTATATAGGCCTGAACGATAACGCTAAGAGGTGGACCATCATTCTTGCAGCAGCTGCTGTGCTCAACGGGATCATAGTTGCGGTGAATATCGTCAACCATACAGGCCAGACTGTCTGGATCAATCTCATAGCAGGGATATTCGTGATGATCGCACTGGCTGCATATTTCATAAGGACCCTGATGGTGAAGAGAAGCGAGAACGAATGATGATGGGGGAGGACTATGAAAAATCTTAAACTCAAGGCTGCGAGAGCAGCGAAGGATCTTTCCCAGCAGGCGCTTGCAGATATCGTCGGCGTTTCCAGGCAGACCGTCAATGCCATAGAGAAAGGTGACTACAATCCGTCTATAAATCTGTGTATCTCAATATGCAAGGTGCTGGACAAGACGCTGGACGATCTGTTCTGGGAATAGACCGGAGGTCTGCACATCCTGCAGCACAATGATATGCCGGGAGAAAAATATCACAGTAAAGTCCGATGCTAAGATCGAAACTTTGATAATAATAACAGAAAACAGGTATCGCCACATACTATATAGTCAAAGCGGTACCTGTTTTGTTTGAATGTTCATTGATGTTTGCTGAGGCTTCAGATGGATCGGAAAATGCGACGGCAATGGTGGTAAGCAATCAATACTTACACTTCAACGGACTATCGCTTATTTGCCGTCCGTTTCGTATTACAGAGCACATTGCAACATTTTCCGGAATCAGGCTTTCTTCCTGTCGCTGCTGTCTGATGTGTCGTCTTCGTCTTCCGGCGGTTCCAGATGTTCGATGTTCATCCTGATCTTGTCGATACGATGTCTTTCTTTTGCAACGACGGTGAAGGTGACTTTCGTATTTTTGTTTATGATAGTAGTCTCGTCACCGACTTCCGGTATCATATCGAATATGTTCAGCAGCAGACCTGCTGCAGTTTCACATTCGTCGGCTTTTTCAGGCTCGAATCCTATTATGTCTATGACTTCGGATACAGGCAGCGAGCCGTCTATGAGGAATGTGTCGTCATTGATGGTAACGACATCGTCATCATCGTTCTGTATGTATTCATCATCGCTGCTGCCGATTATCTGTTCCATGATATCGGATGATGTGACGATACCGGCAGTGCCGCCGTATTCATCCACAGCGAGAGCGAATTTGTTGCCTTTGTCCTGCATGATCTGCATCAGACGTTTCACAGGCAGAGTCTCGGAAACTGCGATTATCTCACGGATAGGCAGGTTGTCGTAAGTGACTTCATTGATAGGCTCATCGTTCCAGTAAAGATCCTTGATGTTGATGAACCCTTCTATGTGGTCCTTGTCGCCACGGCATACAGGGTATCTTGTGTACTTGAATTCCCTGATCATATCGAGATTTTCTTTGTATGAAAGCTCCAGATCGAAACATTCCACATCAGTACGTGGAGTCATGATGGAGCAGACCTCCTTGTTGTAAAGGTCAAAGATATTGTCCACGAATTCATTCTGTTTAGGGTCGATGAGACCACTCTTGGTGCTTTCGTCGATCAGCAGCTGTATCTCTTCACCTGTATAGACTTCCTGCTCATCGGCGACATCGTGTCCCATAAGCTTTACTACACCGTTGGTGACGGAGTTGAAAAGCCACATTATGGGTGCGGTCATGTGGTAGAACCATACCAGCGGCGGTGCTGTGAATCTGGCGTATTTGTCAGTAGAGAATATAGCCAGGGATTTAGGGATCAGTTCACCTACAACTATATGAAGTGCTGTTACCAGGGCAAACCCCACAGCAACTGCGATAGCCGAAACTGCAGACTCCGGTATATGCATCATAGCAAGCAGCGGCCTGATGAGCTCCGACACGGCAGGTTCTCCCAGCCATCCCAGAGCCAGCGAAGCCAGGGTTATACCAAGCTGGCAGGCTGAAAGATATGCGTTGACGTTGTTTGCCACTCTCAGTGCTGCTTTGGCGCCGCTTCGGCCTTCTTCCTCGGCTATCTGCAGCTGTGACTTGCGGACTCTCACAAGAGCGAACTCCGCCACAACGAAAAATGCATTCATAAGCAGGAAAAATACTACAAGTATCAAACTTAGTGCCACTGACACGAAAAAAACCTCCTTTGGTTCACTGTGATATCGATAAATTCTGTGCAGGAACATGATATTGCGGTACATACCGCAGCGATGATACTCCTGCAAAATACTGCATGTAATTAAATAGTATAAATCCTTCATATATTTAAGTCAATTTTATATGCAAAATTTTCACACAGATTTTACCATTTTTACAAGCAGGCTTGCTGCAGCACACCGTGTTTATTTTTTCTTGTCACTGCTGATCTTCTGAAGCTGGCCTTCCTCCTCCACATGATATTCAAAATTCTCAGCTCCGGAAGAGCCGTCATCATCGATTTTCGTCAGCTGATATTTTCCATTGCTGAGGACGTCAAGCTGATAGTCTTCGTCTACATTCACTCCCCAGCATTCACGGACCTGCTGATAGTTGTCTTTTTCAAGAACATTGTGCCCTGATGATGTATACATTACAGCTGTTTTATATTTCAGGTATGCCCAGGCAGGGAAAAGTTCTTTCATTGAGTCTTCCATGAGTTCGCCATCGTCCGGTTCGAATGTTTCTTCCAGATGGATCCTGTCGCCATCAGTATATGATACCCTGATCTTCACTGGATAGCTGCCACCGGACATGGATATTGCCATATCCTTGAACTTCACATATTCGCTGGAATATGTATATGCGTATACGAAACCGGTATCACCGGTGCGTTCTGCGCTGAATATCTTCAGTGATACGAAATATTTATCCGGCAGATATTCAGGGCAGCAGAGCTCATCATCTGCATCATGCTGTGCCAGCTGCTGCTGAAGGCTTTCGATCTGATCCTGTGACAGTCTGTATGCCGCACCGCCGGTCAGATCCTCTTTCAGGAAATGGAGCGCTATGGCTCCTAAGAAGAGAATGACAGCCAGTATCACTGAAAGTCTCAGCAGTCTGCTGCGACTGCGCTGTCCTGCTTTCTCAAGATGTTCTATCTCTGCACGATCCTGCTCGTCCTGTTTCGGCGAAGCATCGGCATTCCTGATCTTTTCAAGTTCCTCACGGCATCCGGGACAGACCTTCAGATGATCTTCTATGATTGCATTTGTTGTTTCATTCGTAAGGCCGTCTACATATGACGGCAGAAGATCTTTTATCATATCACAGTCATTTATCTTTTTCATTTTTTGCCTCCGATCCATTGAGTTTTTCGCGCAGTCTGAGATTGCCCCGGTAGTAGGTCACCCGGGTCCAGTTTTCGCTGTGTTCCATGATATCACCGATCTGTCTGAAGGAGAGATTGCCGAATATCCGCAGATGCATCACTTCCCTCATAGCTTCAGGAAGTTCATGCATAGCGTGCAAAATCTCGACTTTGTTTTCTTCGGAAAAGTAATCGGCAGACAGTGTGTTATCGGCAAGATCTGCGATATCGTCTATATCACAGTGGCGGGGATGCTTCCTGTAGTATTTCAGCAGCTGGTTCTTTGCTATGGCGCAGAGCCACGTGGTGACTCTGCAGGAGCCGTCATATCGACTGATACTGCGGATCGCCTGATAGAAAGTTTCCTGGGTGAGCTCTTCCGATAAATGGCTGTCGCCGGTCTTTGCATAAAGATATCTGAACACGGTTTTCGAGTATTCTTTGTAGATTTTTTCCGGATCCAGCATGCTACCACCCCTTGACATAGTTTTTGTTCAGCTTGTCGTTAAGCGAGTCAGGCAGTTTTATGCACATGACACAGGTCACATCTTCGTCTTCAAAGTCCTCCTGCTCTCGTTCAGAATTGTAAGCTGTATAGTACCAGCGGCCGTCTTTGCAAATGAATTCTATGTCGGAACTGTAAAGCCCATCGAGACTGATCTGATAAAGTCTGAGTTCTGGCAGATCATCCCGGAGCTCTGTGTCAGCCATGTCGTCATTCATATCGGAAAGAAATCGTTTTTCTTCGTCCGACAGCGTTATTTTACACTTTTTTTTGTAAGGGTCACCGTTTTTATCTTCACGGTCACTCCACTGCTGGGTCTCGAACCTGTAGTTTTTTATATCGCAATAGTATTTTTTGAACTTGTCTGTATCTGAAGTGCGGCATGCAAAACCATCATCGTAGTTGTCGTAGAAGAAGGGCAGGCCTGTGCCGGACTTTACACGGAACATATTTACAGTGTATGTCTTTTTCATGAACTTGTCCCAGCGGCTTACTTTTTCACTTACAGTAAATTCGGGGACGTCTTTCTCTTCATCTATCGGAAATGCCGAATCTAAGAAGAATAGGCAGTTTTCATCGGACTCTGACAGGTCGAAATAGCTGTATTCATCTCCTTTGTATGTGAATCTGTTGCCGTCGTGCCAGTAAAGGTTCGTGCTGACTCCGGGACAGGTCATGTCGTTGTACATCTGGTCGTTTTCCTGCCTTTTATCAAGTACCAGCATGAGACCTGTAAATACAATAAAGATGGCCATTATGAACAGTCCGATAAGGATCGTGGCACGTCTTGATTTTTTCATGTAGTCGATATCATCGCCAGGCGGTACGGTATGGACTGCTTTTCTGAGAGACACGTCGTCCTTCATCATCCTGAGCTTCTCTGCGCAGTCCGGGCATTTTTTCAGATGTTCCTCCACCATGCGGCATGATGAGCTGCAGGTAGCGCCGTCAGCGTAAAGCGGCAGCAGGTCGTGTATCAGCTCGCAGGGAACTTCAGCATTTTCCTTGCAGGAACTGTCTGTATCGGTCGCTTCGAAACTGTTATCGCCGGTTTCGTTTTCCATGTGATTCAGTTTGTCCATGATGGACCTCCTTTCAGAATAGCCGTGGGGCAGCGTTGAAAAGTATGTTCTGTAATATTGATACCGGAAATCCGGGATTCGTTACAGCAGATAAGAAAAAAATCAGACGCGGATCAACAGCAGGAAGCCGAGTATCAGGCTGTAATACAGGCAGCCGGTGATGGAAAAAATCAGGCATCGTTTGGCATATGTCGCTTTTCGTATGATACCGACGATGCCTCCGACGATCCCGGCGAGATGCAGTGCATAGACTGTTTCCAAAATGATGTAAAGGATGATTTCCACAGAATCCAGCAGCGTTGGGGAACTGAATTTGAGTCCCAGAAATGCAAGCCACAGACCTGCAAGAGTCCCGATGGTCAGTCCGACAACGGGGGCAATGCGACCTGCCAGTCCGAGACAGGCATAGATATTATAAGGCTGTCTGCAGTTTTCAGATGAGCTGATGACATACCCGTTACTGCTGCCATCGTTGAAAGTGTAGTTCATAGTATATTTTTTCTTCATAGTTACATATTCTCCCCTGAGTATTGGTGTATATATAAATATAACGTCTGGATCGTGGATATGTTACATATTTATTTCTCTATGATCAGGGTGGTTATAGTGGTGATGGTAGAGAAACAGACAGTGTTCGTGAAAAAACCTACTGCAGCGTCATGCGCCATGTGATTTGCCTCACTCGGATCCTGTTTCGGCAGCCTGAGCAGAGGCCGATGGCAGAGTTTTTTCACTTCTTTTCACAAAAACCTGCCATGGATTGGATATATATTACACTATTTACTGACATTCACATGCACGCATCTCGGCATGGTAGGTTTTTAAAATTTTTTTGCTGATTTCTCTACCATTGGATGCCTTATTCAATGATTTTGCAGATGATCTTCGGGTCAAAATCGTGAGTGACCAGAGTGACGGTAGGTTTTTCATGAAAAAAGCTCTGTTTTTCTACTCTCTATATAATATAAGATGCTTTTGCAGCCGAATAATTTCAAATATGTTTATATTTTTTATTTTTTTGGATAAAAGTATCATGCCAGTGCTTGACGGACGAGCGTTCACTAGCCTGAGGATGAATTCTACAGGATATACGGCGCAGAGTGAGTGTAGCGAAGATGCCCCTCAAAAATAGAAGATTTCATCACGTATATACTTTCATATTGCAAAACACCGGTTAACATGACCGGTATTTTGTGGTAGTCTTAAATCATAGGCAGATCCAAGCGCGAGGTCTGCCGTGCCGATAGTATATGATATCCGGGCATTCAGCAGCAGAGCGGATGATCTCTGACCGGCTGCGGGATGAACCGGCCATAATTTATATAAAAGGAGTACAGATAAAATGAAAATAGCAGTTCTTGAACCTCTGGGAATACCCTACGAGGAACTGAAAGAAAAAGTGGAAAAGGCAGCAGGCCCGGAAAACGAGGTGGTCTGCTACGAAACGAGAGAGGAAGACACGCAGACCCTTATCGAAAGAAGCCTGGGAGCAGACATGGTGGTGCTTTCCAACTTTAAATACGGCAGGGACGTAATGGAAAAATGCCCTGGCCTTAAATACATCTGCGTCGCATTCACCGGCTACGACCATGTGGATATGGACTACTGCCGTGAAAAAGGCATCACTGTGTCCAACTGCGCAGGCTATTCCACAGTGGCAGTGGCGGATCTGGTGTTCGGATTCGTCATCGACCTTTACAGAAACATAATCAGATGCAACGAAGTGGTCAGGGAAAGCGGCATCAAAGCAGGCCTCATCGGACCGGAACTGGAAGGGAAGACTTTCGGCATCATCGGCGCAGGCGCCATCGGCACGAGAGTGGCAAGGATAGCTCAGGCATTTGGCTGCAGGACGCTGGCATATTCCAGGACGAAAAAAGACATCGATGGTCTGGATTTCGTGGATCTCAACACACTGATGTCAGAGAGCGATATAGTGTCGGTGCATGTACCTCAGACAAAGGAAACCACCGGTCTGATAAACAGTGATAAGATAGCCCTCATGAAAAAAGATGCAGTGCTCATCAACACTGCCCGTGGTCCTATCGTTGACAGTCAGGCTCTGGCGGATGCACTGAACGAAAGCCGTATAGCCGGTGCAGCGGTGGACGTGTTCGAAACAGAGCCGCCGATCGATCCGGCACACCCGCTGCTGACTGCAAAGAACTGCATCGCAACGCCGCACATCGCATTCGCATCGGTGCAGGCAATGTACAAGAGAGCAGATATCGTGTGTGAGAATATAAAGGCGTACCTGGCAGGCAGTCCGGTGAATCTGGTGAAATAACGGGAGCCTTTGGGGTAGCGGGACCGGAGCCGCAGTACTTCGGTGAAAAGTATCGAAAACATGTGCTCCCAGAGTAAAAACGACCCATTTTGACTGATGGCACTGCGGCGGACATCCAGTCGCCGGCACTTTACCGCCCGGAATTGAGCGTAAAATCAGCAGATATCGAAAAATGCAGGAAACTGTCGGGTATCGATACATTCCGAGTCGGGAAAGTCATTGCAGCCGGATGAAGATGAAGCGGACTTACAGAGAAAGAAGATGATAATATGCGAAAAGAACTCGTATCGCTGAGACAGCGAATGAAAGAAAAAGGCGTCGACCTTTATATCATACCGACTACGGATTTCCATGGGTCGGAGTATGTCAACGACTATTTCAAATGCAGGGAGTACGTCTCAGGTTTTACCGGCTCTGCAGGTACCCTGGTGGTGACACAGGAATGGGCTGGTCTGTGGACTGACGGCAGATATTTTCTGCAGGCAAGGCACCAGCTGGAAGGCAGCGGGATAGAACTCATGGAGATGGGGATGCCCGGTGTGCCTGAAATCACGACGTATATAAAGGACCAGCTCGACATGCACACTGCCAGGGTAAGTGCTGCATACATGACTGACATGAGTGACAGTTACGGTGGCGGGACTATGCCGGAGAGCGGCGAGATCAGGTTCACCATTGGTTTCGATGGCAGGGTAATGAGTCACAGGATGGGAGAAGAGATGCAGAATCTTTGCGCTGACGAGAGAGGCGAGTGGCCGGGACGTTTCAGGTCGTGCATCGCATATGACATGGATCTGGCAGGGGACATATGGAAAGACAGGCCGCTACTCATACCGTCGGAAATATATCCGTTGAGCGATGACGTCACAGGCGAATCACCGGCGTCCAGGCTGCAGCGGATAAGGCAGGAAATGGACAGTGCTGACTGGCTGCTGGTGAGCAGGCTGGAGGATATTGCGTGGATATATGATCTGAGAGGCCGTGATGTGGAGCATACGCCGGTATTTTACGCCTATGCACTGATATCAAAGGACAGCGATACGCTGTATGTGATGGATGAAAGCTACAAAAGCAAGGCCGGACAAAGGCCCGGCAGCGCCATAAAATCCTATGGGGAGCTTACTGACGATCTGCTGTCTCTCCGGGCCTGCACCGTGATGCTGGACGAGGGTTCAGTGTCCTACGCTGTCAGCGAAGGTTTTGACACGTCGGTGAGACGCATCTTTGCAGAAAGTCCCGCAGAAAAGCTCAAGGCTGTGAAAAACAGCACGGAGATAAAGGCGACGAGGAACGCACATATAAGGGACGGAGCTGCCATGGCGGAGTTCCTGTGCTGGCTGAAATCAGAGATAAATGAGCCCGGCAGCAGGATCACGGAGATCTCTCTGGCAGATCATCTGGAACGATGTCGGAGAGCGCAGGGAGCATACGATCTCAGCTTTGATACCATCGCAGGATATGAGGCGCACGGTGCGGTGATACATTACTCGGCTACGCCTGAGTCCGATGTAGAGCTGAAGGCCGAAGGCTTCGTACTTATAGATTCCGGCGGTCAGTACGATGACGGCACAACGGATATAACAAGGACTGTGGCGCTGGGACCGGTAAGTGATGAACGCAGGAAAAATTATACGGCAGTGCTGAAAAGTCATATAGCTCTGGCGACGGCTGTATTCGGTCCGGAGACTACAGGCTACGATCTTGACGTCATAGCCAGAACGCCGCTGAAAGATCTGGGCCTGGATTTCCGCCACGGGACAGGTCACGGCGTGGGGCACATGCTCAGTGTCCATGAAGGACCAAACACCATAACGCCGGGGCCATCAGGCAAACGCTGCCATATAGTTCCGGGAATGATAACAAGCGATGAGCCGGGATTATATATCGAAGGACAGTACGGCATCAGGATAGAAAATGAAATACTCTGCACAGATGGCAAAGACGGATACAGATTCGAAATGCTGACACTCTGTCCTTACGAGCGTGAGGCCATAGATACTGCCATGCTGACTGATGAGGAGCTAAACTACATCGACGATTATCACAGCTGGGTCTGTGAAACCCTGTCGCCGATAGTCAGCGAAAAGACAGACGAATGGCTGAAAGAGCAGTGCAGGCCGCTGGAACGGTGACGATACGGCCTTGAGCCACCATACAGATAAAGCAAGAGCTGACCTGCAATGATAGTCTCCGCAGCAAAATCCGTGAAACGTTGTCATAGAAAGTAAGTACAAAGACAGCTGCGGTGCATATGCCCACTGGATGGCCCGGCCTCAGCAAGCCGGAAAATCCATGCTGAAAGGATAAAACCACCGGAATCCATATTGACAACCGGTGGTTTTTCAGATATTCTATTCCTATAAAACAGATATGATTTACGTAAAATCTGGAAAGGCATCAGCGTATGTGTGTTACAAAAGATGAAAGAAAACTTATATATGCAGACAACGCCGCCACCACAAGGATGAGTGAAGCGGCAAAGGCGGCCATGCTGGAATGCATCGATGAGTGTTTCGGCAACCCTTCCGCCATGCATCCGGCTGGACAGAAGGCGGCCATGGAGCTGATGAGATCCCGCAGGATAATGGCGGAGCATCTGAACTGTCTCCCGAACGAGATCTACTTCACATCAGGGGGCAGCGAGTCCGACAACCAGGCGCTGATATCTGCAGCTGCAGCAGGAGATGCAAAGGGCTGCAGGCACATAATTTCAGTGGAGACAGAACACCACGCAGTGCTGAACACGCTGAAAAAGCTGGAAAAACAGGGCTTCGAAGTAGCTTTGCTGCATCCGGACGAGGAAGGTTTTATCAGTCCGCAGCAGGTGGAAGCAGCCATCCGGGAGGATACGGCTCTTGTCAGCATGATGTACGCCAACAATGAGATCGGCACGATAGCGCCTGTAGCGGATATTGGCAGGATATGCAGGGAGCACGGCGTCGTATTCCATACCGATGCGGTGCAGGCTGCAGGGACCATAGCCATAGATGTAAAGGCGCAGGATATAGACATGCTTTCCCTGTCGGCGCATAAATTCCACGGACCGAAAGGCATCGGGCTGCTGTACGCCAGACGTGGGACAGAACTGGTGAGCCTGATAGAAGGCGGCGCACAGGAGCGGGGCAGGAGAGCCGGTACGGAAAATCTCCCTGCCATCGCAGGCATGGCGGCAGCTTTCCGTGAGGCATGCATAAACAGACAGGAAAATACTACAAAGACTGCAAAACTGCGGGACTACGTCATAAGCAGACTGTCTGAGATACCGGGAGCAGTGCTGAACGGCCCCGGCACATCACAGCGTCTGCCAGGCAATGTATCTTTCTGTTTCGAAGGCGTAAACAGCGAATCACTGCTGCTGCAGCTTTCGCAGCACGGGATCTGCGCATCTGCAGGCTCGGCATGTATGTCCGGATCCATCGAACCAAGCCATGTGATGCTGGTCATAGGACGCAGCCGGGAGCTGGCCTCAGGATCGCTGAGACTGACTTTTTCCGCAGAGAATACAATGGAGGAGGCAGAGCTGATATGTTCAGTGATGCCCAAGGTAATATCAAAACTGAGAGGAGAATGAAAATGAGCAAGGAATTTACAAGAGACGAAGCATGGGAACTTCTTAAAGAATACAACAGCGACCCTTTCCATCTGAAACATGCAGTCACAGTGGAAGG
>CAKQNZ010000011.1 GCA_934255435.1 uncultured Clostridia bacterium
TTAGAATCCATTATTATTTCATTGTAATCTTTTTGGAAAGAATAATCAAGGGCGGAGAAGTATATATGATGCAGATGAAAAAGTATGTTCGATTTATGAAAAATGTGTTATTTTGGTGTTGACAAACAACAGTATAAGGGAGTATTATATTCTCGAAATCTGAATAATTGGTCAGAGGCGATTAGGAAGCCGGTCAGAATCCGGCACTGTGTCTCAGCAACCGTGTGATCTACTGAAGGACAGGCATGAAGCTGCAGCATGATATGGCAGCTGTGCAGCCACTGAAGTTTTCGAAGCTTTGGGAAGGTGTTCCGGAGGGCATGATGATCAAGTCGGTATACGGCGTTATCTGGCATGAAGTTAGCTTTCTGGGGTGAAGCAGACGTTTTTTGTTTACATTTTTTCAAATACATCAATGAAGGAAATGTATATTTGAGGTAGAGAAAATGTATTCAGGAAGTGCAGTTACAGGTACAGGTATCGTAACGACAGACATCTCGGAAACGGGGTGTCTTATTTTTTTAAAGAAGCCTTTTCATCCGCAGGGCGGATAGAAAGTATCAGATACATGATATCTGCCCTGTTTTCCTTATGTATGGGACTTCCGTGATCCAGCGGGACCGGTACAGATACAGTGAAAACGGTATTATTCAGAGCACAGGACATGGATATTATCCGCACTGCCGTGAAGCAGGCGGAATAATAGGTGTACAAATGGCTGCGGCAGGGCAGGCCGCATGGATCTGCCTCGCAGCGTAATTCTCGGTCAGAACGAGGAAGGAGTGAGAGATTTGAAGAACAAGTTATTGACGTGGGTAACGACGCTGGTCGTGACCACAGTGATGGTGTTTGGAGGCAGCGCATCGGTATTTGCCGATACGACTCAGGTATCCGTCAAAGTGAGCCCGAAAGTCCTGGAACTGGAAAAGGGCGAAACAGAGACGATCACCGCAACGGTGAAACCGGCTGACAGCGGTGAGAAAGTCTCATGGGATTCTTCCAATGAAAAAGTAGCCAAAGTAGACGGCGGTAAAGTAACAGCCGTTGGCAAAGGTATGGCTGCAGTTACAGCTACATGCGGTGACGCCGAGGCAACATGCGTTGTCACAGTAGAAGAGAACGCAGCACCGGAAAAGATCACAGTGAAGGCTGCAGACGACAGCAAAGTGGTGATGGCAAAGGGATATTCATCGGATATGCCGGTATTTGCCACAGATGGCAGTGAAGATACCTTCTATCTTGAGGTAAGCAGCGTGACACCGGAAACTGCGAGCAAAAAAGTAAAATGGAGCAGCAGTGACAGCAGTGTAAGCATCAGCAGAAGTGGCAAGGTCACAGTCCCTGCAGGTATAAAGAGCAGCAAGTACGTCAGATTCACAGCTACATCTGCTGTAAACAGTTCAGTCAAGGCTGAATTCGCAGTATACATACTGCCGGTTCTGAGCATTAACGTGCGTTATGCAGAGTATGGTAAGACGTACATCCAGATCCCTGAAAACGGTGTCGTAAACAGAACAGGCAACTATGTCATACCGGATCCGTCACAGTACAGGGATTACAATATGTCTGAGGCTGTTTCAGAAGATGGATCCATAGTGAAGATAGTGGGCAATATGTATATGCATCCTGTCAAAGCCGGCAGCTGCAGGGTGACCATACAGGACAAGTACAACTCATGGAACAAGGCTTCTGCGGATATCACTGTAAAAGGTTTCTTCATAAGAGATGCAGAAGGCACCCCGGAGGAGACATATGTGAATGAAGGTTCCACAGTACAGCTCAAGGCTGACACGGATGCAGAGGTGACTTCCTGGACAAGTTCGGACGATAAAGTTGCGAAGATCGACGACAAGGGTCTTGTGACTGCAGTCAAGGCAGGTCTGGCAAAGATCACAGCTGAAACTGCGGACGGCAAGGCAACATACAAAGTGAATGTCACAGAAAAAGGCAAAGTGTATTCTGAGAAAATGTATCTTGCGACAAGCCCTGCTGTATATACAGACGAGGACTGCAAGACTGCTGTTAAAACAGAATCAAACTATCTCAACAGCACAACGACGACCAGCACTACTGCACATTACATGGGAGTGACAGACACTGCTGACCGCCAGTTCTACCTCAAAGAAAGCACAAGTTCACAGAAGATAGGCGTTGGTATCGTATATGACAAGAAAAAAGTCAAGGCTGAGATACTGAAAGACGGCGAAAAAGCTCAGACTATGGAATCCGAAAAAACGACGAACGTAGCACTGCAGCCGGGAGACAACACATTTACACTGAGAGTGACATCCCTGGAGGATGAAAAGAACTATACAGATTATGTATACAAAGTAAGAGCAGGCTATTCCAGCAACGAGAAGATATCTTCAGTCGTGCTGAAGACATCTGAAAGAGCGATGGATTCCATGAAAAAATACAAGCCTGCAGGAGTAACAAGCTCAAATGCAGAGGGAGCTTTATACAGAGTGAACTCCGACGGTACTGTGGATACGAAGACAAGACCAGGATTCAATGCGACATGGTACGACTACAAGGCGTACCTGTATGATGATGCGGAAGATGTGATCCTCACTGCAAAGACCACTGACACAGTATCAGGTCATATCGCATATTCCACAGACGAAGGAAAGACATGGACTGAGGGCAGCAAGTCGGTGACTACCGATGCGCTCAAGCTCAGTGCAGACAAGAGCACTAAGATACAGCTCAAATGCGTATCTGACAAGGCCTACAGAGCGGCAAAGGCAGACGGCAAAGATCCGTTCGCAAACGAAGCAGTAAAAGCATACACCATAGATGTAGAAAAACTTTCATCAGATGTTTCAGATAAGACAGTGATCAAATCCGTATCATTTGATAAGAACTGCAAAGAGTGCACGCCTAACTACAGAAAAGGCGCCAAGGCAATGGCAGCACTGGTGGCACATGAGGCAGATACAGCAACTGTGACCATCACAGCAGACAAGGATGCTACACTTTACAGTAACAGGTCAGCAAGTGACGCATATAAGATGACTAAAGTAAAGGATGACGAAAACGGCGACGCTGTATACGAACTGACTGTAAAAACGCCGCTCGCTGATCAGGGCAACCAGATAACACAGTACCTTCTTGCGACATATACTGATAAGGCCGGTAATACGACAGAAGACAACTACACTTTATATCTGTTCAAAAAAGGTACAAAGAATGGAGTCCTCAAGGGAACGCCTGACAAGATCACAGATTACCTTTGCATAGGCAGTCAGTACACCAATGGCGGCAACACAGGCTGGGGTATCTACGGTCTCTTCCCTGAAAAGATATTCATGGACGCAGGAAACTGGTATACATGTGTATCGCTGGGCAACTTTGGCGGATACATGACGCTCTATTATGACGATCCGATAACAGACGATCCGGACAATGTCTACGGTGTGGATTTCACCGTATTTGGCAACTCCAACGGTGGACAGAGCTTCTCGGAGCCGGGCAACGTACTGGTATCAGAGGATGGCAAGACATGGTATTCCCTGGCAGGATCGGAGCACTATGATGCTACAAGCAGATGGAACTACGAAGTAACATACAAAAAATCAGACAGCGATATAGCTGACTACTCGGACAACGACGGCAACGGCGGAAGCCTTGGTACAGGATGGGCTCCTTATCAGCTGCCTAGGAAGAACCTCTATCCTCTTTACAACTGGGCTACTGAGGATCAGATAACAGTGAAAGGTACACGTCTGTATACTAATGCCAACAGTAAGGGAGCCGGTATAGAATCAGGCAGTGCACTGTTACCGGCCTTCGGATACTTCGACGTACAGAAGAACTCGGCAACAGTTGCAGGTACAGGTGAAGATGTCAACCTCCTCACTACTCCTGTAGGAAATCCGTACATGAAAGATTATGATGGTTACGGAGACGGCTTCGACCTGAAGTGGGCAGTAGATGAAAATGGCGATCCTGTAGATGTAAAGGATAAGAAATTCCACTATGTGAAGGTGCAGACAGCTTCCTTCATCAATGCAGGTGCTATCGGAGAAAAATCAGCTGAGATAAGCTCCATGGTAAGGACTACTCCTGAAAAGGAATCCATCGGAACTACGGCAGCTCCTGAGAAACTGACTGTTGCAGGCACAGACATAAAACTTTCGAAAGATAAGGACGTATACTATGTACAGGTTCCTGAAAAGGATGAATACAAAGTCAGCGTCAAGGCAGCAAATGATGATACCAACATCTACCTCAACAATGAGAGAACATCAGAGAGATCTTTTGAAGGTCTTCCTGACAAGGGCATCATCCGTGTGATCGTTCAGGAAGGAAAATCCAACCCTGTGATCTACTACATCCATACTTCAAAAGCAGGAGACAATGCAGCCGCAGATGTAGCAGCTATGATCGAATCAGCTGAAAGCGAAAGCGATCTGCTGGCAGCGAAGAAAGCATATGACGCACTGTCAGATGCCGACAAGGAAAATGTCTTCAATGCAGACAAGCTGAACAGCGAGATCAGCAAGATGGATGTGAAGGCTGCCATTGAAGCTATAGATGCCATCGGCACTGTGGATGCATCAAGCAAAGACAAGCTGGATGCTGCAAGAAAGGCATACGACAAGCTTTCCGACAGAGAAAAGGAACAGGTTAGCAACTACCAGAAGCTGGTGAACGCTGAAATGAAGTATGAAAACATGAATCTCAAAGATGAGCTGGCAAAGACTAAGTTCGATGCGGTGAAGATAACACTTTCGTACAGCAAGGCAGCATACAGCGGCAAAGCAAAGAAGCCTGAAGTGAAAGCTGCATACTACGGAAAGACTCTCAAAAAGGGTACAGACTACACTGTAGCATATTCAGCAAACAAGAATATAGGCACTGCAAAGGTGGCTGTAACAGGAAAAGGCGAATATGCAGGAACGAAAGTAAAGTCTTTCAGGATCGTACCTGAGGATACGACGATATCCAAAGTCACAAAGGGCAAAAAACAGTTCACAGTAAAGTGGAAGAAACAGAGCTCTAAAACATCCGGATATCAGATCAGGTATGCGACAAGCATCAAGATGAGCAAGGCAAAGACAGTGACAGTCAAAAAGAATACTGCAACGTCCAAAACTGTGAAGAAGCTCAAGGCAAACAAAAAATACTATGTTCAGGTGAGAACATATGCGAAAGCCGGAAACGGTACATACTATTCAGACTGGTCAAAAGCAAAGTCAGTAAAGACCAAGTAAGAAAAAAGTAAAACATCAGGTTATGTTTATATACCCGTGGGAATTAGTCACATTCCCACGGGTTAAAAAAATGACAGGCAGAAAAGGGAGAAATCGGTTATCATATCAAGTGATAAGAGGGACAGGTCACACAAAAGGAAAAGGATGAAAAAAAGGATGAAAGGGAATAATGCAATGAAACAGGAATTTCAAAAAAGAGGTTTTCCGGCTGTTCTTGCGGTGGTGCTGATACTGCTGATGATAATGATAATGAGTTCATGCGGCAGCAGCAAGAATGATCCCGGATCGATGCGGGATGCGGCTGCAAAGGCACTTTACAGCCAGTCAAAGGAAGCAAAGACTGGAGCCGTGGGAGGCGACTGGACGGTGATCGCACTGTCAAAGAGCGGCATCGAAACTGAAAAAGACTATTACGACAGATACTATGACAGCGTATGCGAATACGTGAAAAAAATGAAAGGCGATCTGTCTTCAACAAAATATACAGAATATGCAAGGCTCAGCATAGCAGTGAGCTGCATAGGAAAGGATCCGACAGATGTAGCAGGGTATGATCTGATGAAAGCTGCGAAGGATCTTGATTTCATAAAAAAACAGGGTATAAACGGACCTGTGTTCGCACTCATAGCGGCGAACATGGCAGGGTATGAGCCAGTGCTGGACAACTCAGACAAGTATATCGACTATATACTGAGCCAGGAGATAAATGGCGGCGGATTCGCTCTTGAAGGTCCGAAGGGCAGCCCGTATATAGATATAACAGCGATGACAGTGCAGGCACTGTCATATTACAGAGATGATGCAAAGGTGAAAAAAGTCATCGACAGAGCTGTAGATGTCATGGCGGATCTGCAGCAGGAAGGCGGAGGATATGACAGCTCGGAAAGCATATCACAGACTATAATAGCGCTGACAGCTGCCGGTATCGATCCGCTGACAGACCAGCGCTTCATCACAGACGGCAGGACGCTGGTGGATGATCTTGCCGGATATATGACGGATGATGATATGTTCGTTCATGAGGAAGGTTCGGACAGCGATACGATGGCAACAGAGCAGGCGCTTTGTGCGCTGGATGCTGTTTCACTGGCAGATGAAGGACATATGCTTTATGAAGCTGCGGGGAACTAAGCGTCATCTTGTTTTCACACTTGTTATCCTGCTGGTACTGTCAGGTATAAGCTGGGCGGCTTTTTCACAGCAGCGCACGGAGCCTGAGAACAGGACAGCTCAGAAAGCAGACAGTTCTCTGATGCTGACAGCGGAAGGAAACAGTCTCAAGGTTTCCGGCAAAGTCAAAGACAGTACGAAGAAGGAAAACAAGACCAGAAAAGACGACAAAAAAGAAGATAAAAAAAATAAAAGCAGCAAAAAACAGGGGAAAAACGACAGCAGCAAGTCGAATGGCAAAGGCCGGAAAAACAAAGGAAAGACTGACACTGTATATTTCACTACCACGATAAAAGACGGTGAAACAGTAACGAGCAGGGACTATGATTTTTCCATAAAGCACAAGATCCCATCGCTGACTCCGAAAAAGACCATGATATTCGTGGACGGCAGGATGACTGACAGTATAAATGACGCCAGGACCGATTTCACGATACATCTCAGCGAAGGCGAGAATGCTGTCAGAGTCCAGGTGCTTTACGAGAGCAGCAGCGGTCAGGAGATATCCCCTTACAAGAACTATACGATAAATGTAGACACACGCCATCTCGTCATAAGGACGTCGCTGAAAGACGGCATGAAAGTCGATTCGGCATATCTCGGATTCACAGCATCGGCAGCCTTCGGAGAAGATGATGTTGATGTGATCGTGGAATATGACGGCAGGGAGCTTTCCAGGACAGACGGTTCATATGAGACAGAACTGGAAAAAGGCGAGTATGTTTTCACGATATCGGCAGAGTATGACTCGAAACACAAGCTGAAGGAAAACTACAAGGTATATTACCAGCCTCCTAAGGGACTGCATATCGAGACTGACCTGAAAGACCAGACCGTAAAGGCAGTGAAGCCGGACTTCACGTTCAGAGCTGAGGCAGTGGGCGGCGGTACGAAGACAGAGTTCACTGTGACCCTGAACAATAAGCAGGTAAAAGGCGAAAACGGTGCATACAATGTACAGCTCGTCCCTCAGGGAGAGAAGGCTTACAATACCATAAGGCTGAAAGCCAGTGACGGCAGGGAAGAGGATTCTGCTACATACAAGATAAAATATATACCTGTCGCCACGCCGGAGACAGAGCCGTTACTGACGCATATCAATATCAGCGATGGTCAGACTGTAAAAAAGAAGAATCCTTATACGCTGGAGCTTGCGGCGAAGGACTACAAAGGAAAGAAGATATACTATGACGGCATGGAGGTATACCTCAACGGTAAACACCAGATCGTCAGAGACACGGACCCGTATGTGACATACAAGCTGAATTTCAGCGAAGGGAAAAACACGATCCGTATCATCATAACAGACGATGACGGCAGAGTGAAGGAGTTCACATATACTGTGAATTATGTCAGGCCTGACGACAGTGAAAAGATCGGCACAGTCACAGTGAGCATGGACGCCAATGTCATCGGACTGGGAAACCTGATATCAGGAGCCACTACAGATCTTCTGGCAGGAGACAATGCTGCAAAAGTCATTGTGAGAGTCCTGGAATCCAGAGGATTCGGATGTATCAGCTCAGGCAGCACAGACCAGGGATTCTATCTCAGTGGCATAAGCAGGAGCGGTATAGGAAAGAAAGCAAACATACCGGAGGCCCTCAAAGATGAGATAGATGACCATGGCATAACCTGGCAGGGCAGCCGTGACGATCCGCAGAGATCCATGAACAGTCTGGGTGAAAAGGACTACACTCAGGGCTCAGGATGGATAATCCTCGTGGACGGCAAGTTCATATCGGAGAGTGCGTCAGCTGTGGATCTTCACGACGGATCCATAGTCAAGGTGAGATACACTCTGGCATATGGGATGGATATAGGAGGCTCATATCAGGGCAGCACTTTCAAAAAGACATACTGATGTGAGGATGAAAAGGAGATATATACTGATGCATAAAGAAGTAATGCAGGTACTGAACGAGGTCAGGAAAGTCATCATAGGCAAGGATCTCATCATAGCCAAGGTGTTCATGGCAGTGCTGTCAAAGGGCCATGTGCTGCTGGAAGACGTACCGGGTGTGGGCAAGACCACACTGGCGCTGGCGTTCAGCAAGGCCCTGGGACTGGAGCACAGGAGAGTACAGTTCACAGCAGACAGCGTACCGTCGGATATCACTGGCTTTTCAGTATATGAGAAACATACAGGACAATTCGTATATAAGCCAGGAGCAGCTATGACGAACCTGCTTCTGGCAGACGAGATCAACAGGACCTCCAGCAAGACCCAGTCGGCGCTGCTGGAGGTGATGGAGGAGCGTCAGACTACCGTGGACGGCGTGACGAGAAAGCTTCCGGAGCCTTTCATCGTGCTGGCGACCCAGAACCCGACAGGCTCTGCAGGTACGCAGATGCTGCCGGATTCACAGCTGGACAGATTCATGGTAAAGCTGGCTATGGGCTATCCCGATCTCAAAAGTCAGATAAACATACTCAAGGACAGACATCGCAGGGATCCCCTCAGCGAGATAAACCAGGTGACTGACAAGGAACGACTTATAAAGATGCAGGAAGAGACAGATGCGGTATATATCGCAGATCCTGTCTATGAATATATAGCAAGGCTGGCAGACGCCACGAGAAGGAATGAATTGATACAGCTGGGCGTGAGTCCCAGAGGAACGATAGCCCTGTGCAGGATGACAAAGGCCTACGCTTTCGTCACAGGCAGGGATTTCGTGATACCGGAAGACGTCAGCGCTGTATTCAGCGATGTCTGTGGCCACAGGATAATAGTGAGCCCGAAGGCGAGGATAGCAGAGCGCA
This sequence comes from uncultured Clostridia bacterium, assembly GCA_934255435.1. GTDB lineage: Bacteria > Bacillota > Clostridia > Peptostreptococcales > Anaerovoracaceae > Lentihominibacter. Next base: position 9,153 of record CAKQNZ010000011.1, read on the forward strand.
GAGCTGAAGACATACTGGCTGAGATCCTGAAAACGGAGACGGTGCCGCAGATAAGACAGGGGCATACAGCTGCAGATACAGGTAAGAAACGATGAGGAGCAGCAGGATAGTATGGGCTGCGAGCCTGATACTGCTTCTTGTAAACTACATATTTTCGGATATATACAGCGGTCTGTGGCTCCTTGGAGCGGCTTTACTGATACCGCTGGCATCAGTGATATATACAGCGGTATCGTGCAGGAGCATAGATGCGAAGATAACGATGCCGCACACATGTCGCAAGGGAGAAGCTGCAGAGGGCGTGCTGACAGTGCAGGGCAGAAACAGGTTTCCGGTGTTCCGTGCAGATATCTGTGTGACTGTCAGAAATGTCCTGACAGGTCAGGAGCAGGATATGACTTTCACTGCTTCACTGACAGGCAGAGCCGGAAGGCAGATACACTTTTCGCTGACCGACACATTGTGCGGATCGGTAAGGATGACTTTCCGGAATGTCAGGATATACGATATGTTCGGCATATTCAGGAAAGACATAAAGACTGACATGGAATACAGGCTCAGGATACTGCCTGATGTTTTTCCGGTCGACCTTCGGATAATGCCCGGGCTGAGATCAGACAGCGAAAGTATCGAGTATTCGGCATACAGGCCTGGAAACGACATAAGCGAAGTCTTCGGTATACGTGAATATCGTGAAGGAGACAGCATCAGGAACATACACTGGAAGCTGACAGGCAAGTGCGACGACATAATGGTAAAACTCCCATCGCTGCCCGTGGAAAATTCAGTGATGCTGATGCTGGAGACAGGTACCGGAAAAGGTGAAGAACACTCTCCTGAAGTGTACAGCGCCCTGGCTGAAATATACATCACTCTCAGCGAGAACCTTGCAGACAGTGGGATATCCCACTGTATCGCATGGTACGACAGGCAGGAGGAACGTATTTTCAGCTTCGACATATCATCAGAAGATGACATAAACAGCGTCATGGACAGGATATTGTCAGCAGGATGCAGCTATGATGATATATCGGCAGTGGAACACTACATCACCGAAAAGGGAATGATAGACAAGGCACATCTTGTATATGTGACGCCTCACCAGCCGAGGATACCGGCCGGGGAGCTGGCAGGTATATATGCGACGGCTATCGTATGCAGCGATGAAAGGAACGCAGTTTCAGGCATTACCGGCGACGGCATGCGTATAACAGCATGTACTCCGGATGACTGCAGAAGCATGCTCCATGATATAAGTATATGATGAGGTAGCATTTATGATAGATAAAGGGAAAAGCACTATTGCTTTTTCGTTGGAAAAAATCGAAAATACAGGCAGCAGATACAGTGCAGCAGAGATATTCGCATATATGCTGATATCAGCAGCATATGCGGCTTCTTTTACAGGAAGTATATGCACGCTGACAGAAACAGACGTCGGATGGCTGATGATAACAGCAACGGCTCCAGCAGCTGCTGCTGTGCTGAACATAGTCTGGAGTCTCAGCGACAGGAAAGGTGTGTTCGCAAGATGCGGATATGTGGCAGCGGTGATCATACTGGCGGCAGTTAGAGGCTCTTATGTCAGGAATGGGGCTGCACTGATAGCAAATGGAGCTATTCATCAGGCAGGTATCCTGAGACGGAAGATCTTCATGGATATCGCTGTATCATGCACAGGCAGCCAGAAAGGCATATGCATAGCATGGGCAGCAGCTGTGATAACGGCAGCAGCAGTATTCATGACAGTGTTCATAGTAAGAGAAGGCAACAGGATAGCTGCAGCAGTGCTGTTTGTCATAACAACAGCAGCGAATACCATATGCGGCAGCACCTCCTCAGGAGTATGGCTGACAATTATGGGGGCCTGCACCATCGCAGTTTTTGCTGGAGCTTTCATGAACGGCAAGAGGACAGCTGGCAGTACACTGATTTATGCAGTCCTTCTTATCGCACTTCTGTCTGCAGCAGGCACGGCGGCATTCAGCAGGACAGGATTCACTGAAAACTACAGCAGAGCGGACCTTGCCAGTGATGCGGCAGATGCTGTTTCACAGCGTATCTATAAAGCAAGATACGGTGATGATATGATGAGGTCCATGCCGGAAGGAGATTTCTCGGATCTTGGTAATCTCCAGTTCACAGGAGAGCCGATGCTGGAAATAAAAGCTGAAAAGTACGAGTCGCTTTATCTCAGGGGCTTTACAGGATGCGACTACAGCAGCAGTGGCTGGAAAGAGACCGACGGAAAGAAGCTTTACAGCAACGCAGATGATTTCTACTGGCTGCATGATGCAGGAGCATTCGGACAGAACCAGCTGTCATATGCAGCTGTAAATATAGATAAAAAGGTATCGGAAGATACACTGACTATGAAAATAAAGAATGTCGGGGCAGACAGACGTTATTACTACACGCCATATGAACTTACAGACCTTGAAACAGGTAATAAAGACAGTAAAAGCGTATCGGTGATGGACGATTCAGTGCTGGACGACGGCAGCTTCACAGCTTCCGGGTACAGTGGGGAACATTCATATACCATCACCACACTTAAGAATCAGGTGAAGCGGTATCCGGCGCTTGCAGCGATGCTTTCCAGGAAACTGGACAAAGGGCAGCTTGCTTCATATGCAGCAAAGGAGAGCAGATACAATAAATGGGTATATGATACATACACCAGCATACCGGCAAAGACACGGAGGCTGCTTGAAAACCATGCCGGCAGGGTACCGTCAAAGCCTGAAGGGGCTGAACACGTCAGCTACAGGACAGCGAAAGAAAAGATACTGAACTTTCTCGGCAAAGAGCTGAAATACGATACAGACATTGCAGCACGCAGCGAGGATACGGATTTCATGCAGGATCTTTTCGAGATAAGCAGGTCGGGATATTCCGTGCATTACGCCACAGCAGCCACGCTGATGTTCAGATACTACGGCATACCTGCAAGGTATGTGGAAGGGTATCTGATAACTCCGGATACAGCGAAGAAAGCCAATAAAGAAGGGAAGCTGACCATAACGGACAACGATTCCCATGCATGGGTGGAATACTATCAGGACGGCATAGGCTGGATACCATTCGAAGTCACACCTCCGTACCTGGATGTGATGGAGCAGCCTCAGCAGCTTTCTGCATCAGAAGGGGCCGGCAGCAGCGGCAGCAGCGGCAGTGCAGGTCAGTCTCTGGAAATGGAGAAGGACAACTATGAGCCGAAAGAACCTGAAAAGAAAAAAGACGACAGCGGGATGCCACTGAAAAAGATCCTGATACCTGTGGCAGGCGTACTGATGCTGCTGCTGGCTGCACTGCTGATATGGCATCTGTCGGCGAGGTATCGCAGGTTGAAAAGACTAAGAGCGTCTTTTGAAGACGAGGATCTGAAAAAGGCAGTCACAGAGCTGTTTGCATATATACTGGATCTCCAGCAGGCACTTGGCCTAGCCCGGAGGAACTGTTCGCTGTATGACTACTGCAGCGATATAGAGGATATAGCAGGAAAAGAATACAGTCAGGACTACAGGAAAGCGGCGGGTATATACCAGAAAGCTGTATACAGTACCAGAGACATATCAGAAAAGGAACGGGATCATATCAGAAATCACAAGGATGATATGCTGGAGCTGCTTAAAAAACAGAGCAGCCCGCTGAAACGGTTCAGACTCAAATGGATAAAAGGACTTTACTGAGAAGAAAGAAGAAAAAGGAGGACACCGGAATGACAGAAGGACGCAGACGTATACTGGCGTGGATAACTGCAGTGATGATGTGTATGACGCTCATCGGCAGCATGCCCCTGAAAGCCAGCGCCCAGCCTGACAGCAGCACCTCGGTAAGCCGTCAGAAAGTACAGAACGGCACTGAAGTGACGGCAAAGAAAAAGCAGGCTGCCATAAAGACCATGGAAAACTCAGGCAGCTCAAAAGCAGCAGACACCACAGGTTCAGGCAGCTCCAGCGTCACAGTTTATTTCACCCTCAGCGATGACGGCAAGTTCGTCACCGGCAGGGATGATAATGAGACACTGATGTGTCATGTACCTGTGACTGTGGACTATTTTGACCTCAAGGATTACGGCCTTGAAGACTTCTACAGATACAAAAGCAAACCCGCAGAGGAAGGCGGCGGATATGACGGTACAGAAGTCATAAAGCAGCCTACGCTGCTGCATCTTTACATAAAGATGATAGAAACGTATTATCTGGGCGGAGAGAAACTGGATCTTAGCAAGAAATCCGACGGATATTACGACGGCGGAGATGCGCTGACAATAACAGGCAGCGCCACTTCCATGTACATGAAGAAGTTCTGGGGACACGACGAGAACCTGATGTACTACGTGAACCACAGTTACCCGCTGCAGGCGGAAGGATGGGGCGCAACTGCCGATTACATACTGCTGGAAGACAACATGGAGATCGACGTGGCGATGTTCACCGACTGGTCTTTCTATACATCGGGAGCTTTCGCAAGCTTTTCACCGACCATGAAAACGGTGAAAACAGGAGAAAACTTCACGCTGAAGATGACTGGCTCCAGTACCAATATGGATTCTGCCGGCGAGCCTGCCGTTATGAAAAACGAAGATATCGTATATGCGCAGAAAGACGACACATACGGAGGCAACAGCAACGACAACTGGGACAACTGGGATAAGAAGACCGACAGCTCAGGAAATGTGACACTGTCCTTCGATGATCCCGGTACATATTACGTGTCATCGACGCCGCTGTATGAGACATTCAAAAGTCAGAGCGAGGACCCTTGCGTGGCACCTCCTGTGGCGGTGATCGAAGTCACAGGCGACGGGACAGAGGACGATACAGGTACCGAAAACCTGACAGTACTGTCGGAGCTCTCCTTCAGAGACAGTGCGTCTTCGTCAGCTGTGAAATACAGGATGTCGCCTGATTTCAAGGCGGATACGAAAGCATATACTGTCTATGTACCTGACAGCAGCGACAGCATATCCGTATGGGCAAAGAAGACAAGCGAAGCAGGAGCTGTAAATGCAAAGAGCAGACTGAAGCTGGAATATACAGACAGAAACGGGAAACAGCAGCAGTCCACGAAAGTGATATCGGAATCATCAGGACAGGCGATACGTGGACTGATATCGTCGGGAGACAGCGACGCATCATGCAAAGTGACGGCCACATGCGGCAAATCGTCCCAGGAGTATGATATCAGTATCAAAAGAGTACCGACTCTTTCATCGCTGAGCGTGAAAGATGATGACGGCAATGTTTTCAAACTGACGCCATCCTTCAGCAGCAGCGTCACGGATTACAGCGTCAGCATACCGGCGGACACGAAGACGCTTACGGCATCAGCTGCAGCATCCTCCGACAAATATGACATAACAGCAGACGGAGCCTCAGCCTTATCCAGCGGCAGGTTCAGTATACCTGTGGAGGAAGGCTGCCGGAAAGTGACTTTCACTGTCACCGGACAGAACGGTGAAAAGACAGCCTATGTGCTGGACATCGTGAAAAAGGCGAAGCCGGGATGCATCTTCAGCGGTCTTCTCAAAGACACTGTAGTGTGTGTGACAGATGATGAAGGCGGCGATGTACTGAAAGAAAAAGCATCAGCAGACGGAGCATCATTGAAAGCAGAAGGTCTGCTCGAAGGCAGTGAATACAGATACAGCATAACGAAAAAAGGTTATGTCAGCAAAAGCGGCACAATAACAGCAGGCAGCAAAGATATAACTATAGATGGAAAGCTCACAGCAGCCGAAGAAAATAAAGACATAAACAAGTCCATAAGCTCATCATGGCCTGATTTCAGAGGAAATGCTGCCAACAACGGGATCACAACAGCGAAGTCGCCGGTCAGGGCAGCAGATGCACAGCTACTGTGGGCTGTGAAGAATGGCGAAGGCTGGTCGGGAGCACCAAGCTCACCGATCATCGTAGACGATGACATAGTATTTTCCACAAGCAACGAGATCGTCAGAGTGGACCGTGTCACAGGCGAAGTGAAAAAACGTGGAAAGATGGCGTACAAGTCAACATTCAGCCTTACTCCGCCGACATATGCAGACGGCATGATATTCATAGCGCTGGCAGACGGCATGGTACAGGCTTTCAATGCTGACACTCTTGAGTCTCTGTGGGTATACAGGGACCCTTACAAGGGACAGCCGAACTCGCCGATAACATACAAGGACGGATACATATATACAGGCTTCTGGAATTCAGACATAAGGAACGCCAGCTATGTATGCCTGTCTGTGACGGATGAAGATCCTGGCAAAACCGATGAAGCGAAGGCTGCTGTATGGACATATTCCCACAAGGGAGGATTCTACTGGGCAGGAGCCTGCGCCACAGATAATGCTGTAGTAGTCGGCTCCGATGACGGATCGGACACATCAGCATCAGGAACGCTTTTTGCTTTCGATCCTCAGACCGGCAGCGTCAAAGACAAAATAGACGATATCAGCGGTGATATAAGATCCACTGTGACATATGACAGCAGTACGCAGAGATACTGCTTCACCAGCAAAGGCGGCGTATTCTACACTGTGAAGATGAAGTCTGACGGGACTTTCGACAAGTCCAGCCTGACAAAGCTTCAGCTGCATCCTGTAGACAGCAGCGGCAGTATAGACAGCTCGGCAGCAGGTCAGAGCAGCTCTACGCCGGTGATAAAAAACGGCAGAGCCTATGCAGGCGTAACAGGAGGAAAGAACCTCACTGCATATGCCGGTCACAATATAACTGTCATAGATATCGATGCAAACAAGGTGGCATACTGCGTACCGACCAGAGGTTATCCTCAGACCAGCGGCCTTCTGACTTCGGCATACGAGAGCGATGACGGATACAGCTATGTATATTTCATAGAAAACTATACGCCTGGGATCCTCCGTGTCATAAAGGACAAGCCGGGTCAGACGAAAGCCGAGACCGACCGTGTGAACAACGGCGGTATCATCGGTGAAGACAAGGAAGATGTGAACTACGCAGATACGCTTTTCACTCCGAGAGGCGAGCAGGCAGAGTATGCTATATGCAGTCCGATAGTGGATGAATACGGCACGATATATTTCAAGAACGATTCGTCATATATGATGGCTCTCGGCAGCAAAGTCGAAAAGATAAAGATAACGAAGCAGCCGGACAAGACGAGATACGATTCCGGCGAGACTTTCGATCCGACAGGTATGGAAGTCACTGCATACCTTGCAAACGGCATGACAAGAGATGTCACTAAGTATGTTTCGTACTCGAAGGAACCTGTAACGGATACGACTCTTGAGATAGAAGTATCCTTCGAACATGTGATGTACAGCGATAAGGAAAAGAGATCAGATCCGCCTGCCGACTACATCACCATAAGCAGCGCCAGCCAGGCTGAGCGTGAAGCTGTCAGGGAAACTTCGAAACTGATAGACGATATAGCATATGCAGAAAGTTTCGACGAGAAAAAGGTCGCAGCAGAAAAAGCCAGAGCCTCATACGAGGAACTGGGCAGCAAACTGCAGGCATATGTGCAGAATAAAGACGCCCTGACGAAGGCGGAGAATGAGATCGCCGATACTGAGCTTCGGACAGGCACGCAGGAACCTGTCATAAAGGTATCCCAGTCAGCCTGCAATGAGCATAAGCTCAGCTGGAACATCAACAGCAAGGCAGATGGTTACGAGATATACCGTTCGCAGAAAGAGGGCGAAAGAGGCAGCATCATCAAGACCGTGAAAGACAGGAACACGCTGACCATGACAGCAGGTACGACGCCGGGAACAACATATTACTATACAGTGCGGCCGTATATCCTTGCAGGAGGTACGCCGGCAGGAGCGCTGTATTCGGAACAGGTTTCCGGAAAGACCATGCTCCAGACGCCGGTACTGAAAGCAGCGTCTGCATCATACAGCAGTGTGAAACTGACATGGAGCAAAGTATCAGGCGCCCAGGGATACAAGGTATACAGGTATTCCTCGAAAACAAAGAAGTATGAACTGGTAAAGACCATAACAAGGGGAGACACCGTGACATATACAAACAGCGGACTTGCTACAGGCACGAAGTATTCCTACAGGATGACGTCCGTAAGAGGAAAATCAGAAAGCAGCCAGTCAAAGACTGTTTCAGCGACGCCGACACTTTCCACGCCGACATCATTCAAGGTGAAGGCAGGAAAGAAGTCAGCTGCAGTATCCTGGAAGAAGGTTTCCGGTGCAAACGGATATGTGGTGTACCGTTCGACTAAGTCAAAGAGCGGATTCAAGGCTGTGAAGACCATAACGAAGGGCTCCACAGTGAAATATACCAACAAATCGCTTAAAAAAGGTAAAACTTATTATTATAAAGTGCGGGCGTACAGGACAGTGAACAAGAAAAAAGTCTACAGTTCCTATACGAAGGTACTGAAAGTTAAAGCTAAATAAGCGGAAGGAGAGAAGAATGAAAAAAAGAAACGCCGTTGCGCTGATAATGTCTCTGATGATGGTCCTTTCCATCTTCGGCGGCAGCACATCAGCGGTGTTTGCAGCAGGAGGTGACAGCGACAGTGCTGTCACACAGGCAGATACAGTCAAACTGACCTTGAGGGCGGATCCTTCAGATTCCATCGTAAGGGTAGAAAATGCTTCCAGCGAAAAAGTCGAAGCAGATGCCGATGGAACATATGCTCTTTCATCGGGAGAGACTTATACATACACTGTTACAAAGACAGGCTATGCAGGTCAGAGCGGCGAGCTCAGCCTCGACAAGGACACAGTCAAGGAAGTGAAGCTTGAAAAGGCTGCAGAAAACAGCAAGATAGACAAGAACATCAAGTCGGAATGGAAGAACTTCCGTAACAGCGATGTGAACATGGCTATCACAAATGCGAAGACGCCGATAACATCAAAGTCAACTAACCTCAGATGGGCGAAGAAGTACGGCACAGGCTGGTCGGCAGCACCTTGTATCCAGATCATCGTAAAAGGAAAGGTCATCACTATAGTTGGCAGCAAGATATATCAGCTGGATCCGAAAACAGGTGAAGTAGAAAAGGAAGGTCAGCTTGTAGGCTCCACTAACTGGGGATACACACCTATGACATATGCAGACGGCATGATCTTCTGCCCGCTGGCAAACGGCACTATCCAGGCAGTCAACGCCGACACTCTTGAATCAGTGTGGGTATACAAGGATCCTCTCGGCGGACAGTCGCTGTCACCGATAACTTACAGCGACGGATACATTTACACAGGTTTCTGGAACAAGGAGACTACAGACGCCAACTATGTGTGTCTGTCAGTTACAGATGAAGACCCATCAAAGACTGATGAATCGAAGCTTGCTACATGGAGATTCACCCACAAGGGAGGATTCTACTGGGCAGGTTCAGTAGCCATCGGCGATTCACTGGTATTCGGTACAGATGATGGAGAGAACGGATACCAGGGATCATCGAAACTCTATTCATTGAACAAGTACACTGGTAAAGTGATAAGTGACTGCAATCTCACAGGAGACCAGAGATCCACTATCGCATACGACAAGGAATCAGGCAGAGTATACGGTACTACAAAGGGTGGTCATCTGTTCTCAGCTGCCATAGACGAAAAGACAGGAAAGCTGTCAGGTCTCAAGGATGAAGATTACAAGGCACAGTCCACAAGTACGCCTGTAGTCTACAAAGGCAAGGTATACTTCGCAACAGGTTCAGGGATCTCCACAACAGGCTCCAGCGGCAACCTGGTAGTGGCAGAAGCCGATACACTGAAAATGGACTATGCTGTAGGCCTCAAAGGCTATCCGCAGTCATCGGTACTGCTGTCAACAGCATATGAGGAGTCGACAGGATATATCTACCTCTACTCAACATACAACATGACTCCGGGCGGAGTTTCCATGGTGAAGACAAAGCCTGACAACACTAAGGCAGAAGGCGCAGAGCTGACAGAGATATACGATGCAGACGGATATTCACAGTACTGCATCACGAGCCTTATCTGCGGTGAAGACGGCACTATATATTACAAGAACGACTCATGCAATATATTCGCTCTTGAAAACAACAGTGCATATCTCGAAAGCATGGAGATCACAGGCGGGGACGCTGAGCTGAACAAGGCATTCAAAACAGGAACGACATCATACGAAGCAGTAGTAGATTCCGGAACAAAGTCAGTAGACATCAAGCTTGCAGCAGTAGAAGGTGCAAGCGTAACAGTGAACGATGAAAAGCTGACATCAGACACAGCTAAAGTCGAGCTCAAAGATGGCAAGGCAGAAGCCGTGATCAAAGTGACGAATGGCGAGCACAGCAGGACATACACTGTGAATATCAGCTCAAAATCCGATGATGCTGCTCTCAGTTCACTTCAGGTCAATGAATATAACGGATACAGTAGCTTCAAGACGCTGAGCCCGACATTCACGCCTGACAATACTGTATATACTATGTACAATGCAGGCTCTTCAAGGACTTTCGAAAACCTCTGGCCTGATGCAAGACACAAGAGCGCCAGCGTAAAGGTATATGCATTATACGGCATAGACGACAACCGTGTCAGCGATAAGAACACAAAAGAGATCAAAGTCACAGCCAGCAATTCAGGACATAACAGATACGCTATTTACTTTGGCACAGGCAAGGACACTACAGTAGTAAGAGTGGAAGTGACTGCAGAAGACGGCAAGACTAAGAAGAACTATTACGTTACATACACTAAGCAGAGCGATGATACGAACCTCATCGAAGTGAAAAGGGCAATAGCTTCAGACCAGCTGGGAAGGATGATATCAGATTCAGATTATGATCAGGACGAGCTGGATCAGGCGAAACTCATCATCAAGGATGCTCAGCGTCAGATGAAATCGGCAGAGGATACAGATGACATCGACACTATAATCGCAAAAGCCAAGCAGGACATCAGCAAGATCGAAACAAAGGCTGACAAAGAAAAAGCTGCACAGGAAAAGGCCGACAAGGACAAGGCAGATGCAGACAAACAGGCTGAACTGGACAAGCTGAAGGAACAGCAGGAAAAAGACAAGGCAGAGAAGGAAGCTGCAAAAGCTCTGGAAACTGCAAAGAACAGCGCTCTTAAAGAACTGAAGGGCACTATAGCAGATACATCTGCATACAGACTTGCCGAGCAGCTGAAGATCATGTCCATCATAGTGAACGGACAGGCAGATATAATAGCAGCTGAAGATGCAGACAGCGTTGCGAAGGTCCTGGAAGCTGCTAAGAAAGAACTGGCAGCAGTGAAGACAGATGCAGAGCTCAAGGCAGAAGAGTTTGCAGCAGCAGCGACAGCAGCGACAGTGAAAGCATCGGACTACAAGACAGCGAAGATCACATGGAAGGCTGTAGCGAACGCAGACGGCTATGAAGTATACAGATCGACTTCAAAGAACAGCGGTTTCAGGAAGACAGCATCAGTGACGAAGACATCAGCAGCCGACAGCAGCCTGAAGACAGGAAATACTTACTACTACAAGGTGAGAGCATATGCCAGCATCAACGGAAAAGATGTATACAGCAAGTATTCAGCTGTAAGATCAGTGAAGACTTCCCTGGGCAAAACAGGAAAACTCTGCCTGAAGACAGGCAAAGCAAAAGTAACTGTGACATACGGCAAGGTGAAAGGTGCGAACGGATACCAGATATACCGTTCTACTAAGAAGTCAGGCGGATTCAAGTGCGTCAAGACTATCAAGAGCGGAAACACAGTGAAATTCGTGAACAAGAACCTCAAAAAGGGACAGAACTACTACTACAAAGTAAGAGCTTACAGGACTGTAGATGGAAAGAAAGTATACGGTGCATACAGCTCTGTGAAAAAAGTAAGAGTATATACAACGTACAATTATTGATGCCGGCAGGTAAGATACCAGCCCGCATCTGATATGCCGGTCAGGGAAGGCAGGATATCAATATCCTGCTTTTCACTGAACCGGCATTTTTTGACCGGGATATCATGAATGTGTAAAGTGTGACACATGCACGGGTCAGAACTTGACACATACAGATACAGGATAGTAATATTAACAGGACTACAGGAGATCTGTGCTTCGATTTACTGTGAAACAGGAGAAGATATATGCGTGCAAAATCTAAAAAAAGGATAATGAATGTTGTGATGATAGCTGTCATAGCAGTTATCGCCGCCGCAGCAGCAGCAGGAACAGGATATCTCAAAGGCTGGTTCGGAGGCGGCAGCGCCGTAATGGATCAGACATCGGGAATAGTCAGCATAGAGCGCAGCGGTGTGGCATTCACACCAAAAGAGGATACGAAGCTCAGAAACGGAGATATCCTTGATACAGGTTCGGGAGCGGAGGCTCAGGTACTGGCGGGCAGCAACAGATACATACTTGCAGAAGATACACAGCTTTCATTTAATGAAGCAGAGGGAAGCAGAGTATTGCTGAGCCAGAAAGATGGAGAAGTATTTCTGATACTGGATAAAAAAAGCAGTTTCAGAAAGCTTGCTGCAGGCGGCTATACGCTTGAGTGCGACAGTGGAGTGTTTGCATCAGATGTGCAGAAAGGCTCCATGAGCATCAGGGTATTCAGCGGCAGCGCCAGCATCAGCAAAGGAAAGAAAACAAAGACAGCAGACGCCGGTCATGAGATAAATATCGCAGACGGAAAGATGTCCGTCAGCAGGATGAGTGCATCAGCGCTAAGCGATTTCGATATAGGCAGGCTGGAAACAGCAGGCAAAGATCACAAGCTGTGTTTCAGCAGCAGCGAGCTTGAAAAGACATCATCTGCAAGAAAAGCTGAGATCATGAGCGCACAGAAAGAACTGGCGCACAGCAGCAAAGTAATAAGAGCAGGCAAAAGCGGCGATGAGAAACTGAAGACATGCATCATATCTCTGAGATGCGAGACGATACTTGATAACATGAAAAAACTGACGAAAAGCAAGGTCCGGTATGTTCCGTCAGACGGCGTGATACTGCCGGCAACGACAGTTGAATTCAAAGATGGAGAGAGTGTCTTCGATGTACTGAAAAGAGTCTGCGATGCTGAAAATATACAGCTGGAGTATTCATATTCGCCGGGATACAGCAACAACTATATCGAAGGCATAAACAACCTTTATGAATTTGACTGCGGTCCGCTGTCAGGATGGACGTACAAGGTCAACGGGTGGTTCCCGAACTACGGCTGCAGTGGTTACAAACTCAAAGGCTCGGAAACTATAGTATGGGAATACACCTGTACAGGATACGGCAGCGATACAGGAGGCGGAACGAAATGACAGGCAGCAGAGATACATTTTCATCGTATGATCCTGTGATAAATTTCATTTTTTTCGCAGGAGCTGTGGTGTTCAGTATGTTTTTCATACACCCTTTATTCCTGATATGCACTTTTTTCCTGTCGTCCGTATACTATCTGACAGTGAAGGGGCGCAGCGGCATCAGGCTCATAATCGGGATGATACCGCTTTTTATCTTTATGTCTGCAGTGAATCCACTGCTCAACAGCGCCGGAGACACAGTGATGTTCACATATTTCGGAGGCAGGCCGTATACTTTCGAGGCGCTCTGCTACGGCATGGCGCTGAGCTGTATGTTCATCAGCGTGATAATATGGTTCGCATCATACAGCATCGTGATGACAAGTGACAAATTCATGTATATATTCGGCAGGACGGCGCCGTCACTGTCGCTGGTATTCACGATGATACTGAGGTTCCTGCCGCTGTACCGCAAAAAAGCCGCACAGATATCATCGGCGAGAAGCTGCATAGGAAGATCAGGCTCCCAGGGTACAAGAGGAGAGAAGATACGAAGCGGCATGACGATACTTTCCGCTCTGACATCCTGGGCGCTGGAGGGCGGCATAGTCACGGCAGACAGCATGCGGAGCCGGGGATACGGCAGCGGCAGCAGGACAGCTTTTTCGATATACAGGTTCGGTCTGCGGGATATGCTTCTTATGGCAGTGATGGTGGCACTTGCCATCATCGTGATACTGTGTGGAGCCACGGGATCAGCAGGAGCCAGCTATACGCCGGAAATGAACATATCGCCTGCAAGCGATATCCATACAGCAGCGGGAGCGGCAGCATATTTCGTTTTCCTGTCATTACCGTCAGTCATAAATATTACGGAGGAGATAAAATGGAACATTTTGAGATCTGACCTTTGCATATCCGGGAGCAGAGGACAGACCAGTTCTTGAGAATATAGATCTGAAGATAGAAAAAGGAGAATATATCACGTTGTGCGGCAGGAGCGGCAGCGGCAAGACGACGCTGCTGAGACACCTTAAAAGTGTCCTGAGACCTCACGGCGTACTTACAGGAGAAGTGCTGCTTGACGGAAGGCCTCTTGATGATGCAGACCTGCGCAGGCAGTCATCTGCCATAGGCTATGTGATGCAGGATCCGGACAGCCAGATAGTCACCGATAAAGTATGGCACGAGCTTGCTTTCGGACTGGAAAGTCTTGGGACAGATCAGAAGACCATAAGGCTGAGAGTCGCAGAGATGGCCAGCTACTTCGGGATACAGGGGTGGTTCCATCGTGATGTCGCAGACCTTTCAGGAGGACAGAAACAGCTTCTGAATCTGGCGTCGATAATGGCGATGCAGCCTGAGGTGCTGATACTTGACGAGCCCACAAGCCAGCTGGATCCTATAGCGGCTTCGGATTTTCTGAATACGGTCCGTAAAATAAATCTTGAACTGGGGACTACGGTGATAATAACAGAGCACAGGCTTGAAGACATTTTCCATGCCTCGGACAGAGTCATAGTCATGGAAAAAGGCAGGATCATCTCCGATGACACGCCGTCAAGGACAGGTGAGCTGCTGAAGGCAGGCGGCAATGAGATGTTTGCTGCTATGCCGTCACCTGTGCAGATATTCCATGCCGTGACAGAGGGGCAGGGATGCCCGCTCACAGTCAGAGAAGGCAGGAACTGGCTTTCGGAGCTGTTCAAAGACAGAAAGCCGGAGCATACACACATAGAGGAACAGGACTATGACGAGGATGTACAGGCAGCCGTGGAGCTGAAGGAAGTCTGGTTCAGATACGATAAAAACGCTCCCGATGTGCTGAAAGGTGTGTCATTCAGTGTCCCGGAAAACAGTCTCTTTGCGATAGTGGGCGGCAACGGCACAGGAAAGTCCACAACGCTGAAGGCGATATGCGACATATGCAGGCCATACAGAGGCAAAGTGCTGATAGGCGGCAAAAAAGCAGAAAAATACAAGGCAGGAGAGCTTTTCAGGAGGAACCTTGCGATGCTGCCGCAGGATCCCCGGAGCCTTTTCGTGAAAAAAACGGTCAGAGAAGACATGGAGGAAATGCTCGACTGTAGCATCAGCGAGGCGCAGAAGCGTGTGGAGGAGGTATCGTCTGTATGCGATATAGCGCATCTTCTGGACAGGCATCCCTATGATCTGTCAGGCGGCGAACAGCAGAAGGCAGCCCTTGCAAAGGTCCTGCTGACAGAGCCGAAGATACTGCTTCTCGACGAGCCCACCAAGGGAATAGACAGCTTCTTCAAGCTGGAGTTTGCAAAGATACTGGGAAGGCTCAGGGAGCGTGGCGTGACGATAATAATGGTATCTCACGATATCGAGTTCTGTGCGAGATATGCAGATACAGTCAGCATGTTCTTCGACGGCGATATAATAACGACGGACACGCCGCACCGGTTCTTTTCGAAGAACAGCTTTTACACTACAGCGGCAAACAGGATGAGCCGCCATATATTCGATAATGCAGTGACAAGTGAGGATGTGATAAAACTATGCCAGAAAAATCTTTAAAATCAAAAGGCGTGCTGATAAGTGCTGTATTTGCTGTGATACTGGTACCGGCAGTGCTGCTGCTTTCCGCTCATATGGGAAACAGGAACTACTATATCGCAGGAGTCCTCATAATGGTGATCGCCATGATACCGTTCTTTGCAGGATTCGAGAGCAGAAAGCCTGAAGCAAGAGAACTTGTCACCATCGCTGTGATGTGTGCCATCGCAGTGATATCGAGGATAGTTTTCCTGCCGCTTCAGGGATTCAAGCCGATACTGGGCATAGTCATGATAACGGGGCTTTCCTT
>CAKQNZ010000012.1 GCA_934255435.1 uncultured Clostridia bacterium
ACGCCATACAGATATATGCCATCTGTCCATACCAGCGATATCGCACCTGTTTCGTCATATCTGCTGTAGTATCCTTTGTATCCATTTATGTTGATTTCTTTGAAGTGGTTATTTTCATTATTGAGCGACAGACCCATGTTTTCCACATTACTATCCTGACTGTAGATTATATCAGATCCGTTGTTGTCATATTCAACTGTATAATACGCTCCGTCTTCATCCTTCTCCTCGCTGACGATCTCATACCCTGCCGGTGTTTCCGGTTTCCTGAAGCCTTTGTCTTCAAGGGTGCTGTCGGGGTCGTCTATATCGAAGTAAACGTCCAGGGTGCCGTTCCTTTCGTTCTGTTTCTCGTTCCAGTTTATCACTGCCTGTGTCACTGCATATGCGCAGCCTGCCAGCACCATAAGTGCTGCTGTTATCAGCAGGGCGGCGGCGGCACGTCTCATGCGGAAGCGGTCTATGCTGACATAGCTGCGATCAGATGCTTTGAAAGCTTTCTCCATACCTTCATGGAAAGTATCGGAAAACTCGTAGCTGCAGTTTTCTTCGTCCCAGTCCTCCGCCCAGGAATATTTCGCAGCAAGTGCTTCCTGTACTGTATTTTCGATCATATCATCGTATCTGCTGCCCGTTTCCATAAAGGTTCACCTCCGCATCCAGTCTTCCAGTTTAATGCGTGCACGCTGCACATGTTTCCTCGCTGCTGCTTCCGATATTCCCAGCAGTCCTGCGATCTCTCTGTATTTATACCCGTATACCGTATGAAGGAACAGCGAGCTCTGCTGCACCTGCGGCATATCCAGGATATACTTCACTGCTTCCCGTGACTCTGCTGCTGCCGTAGTCGCATCCTCCCTGCGGTCTTCGCCTGCGTGAGACTTTCCACTGGCAGCCGAAGTGCTGCCTGCAGTATGCTTTGCTTCTTTCCTGCGAAGAGTCAGCGCTGCATTCTCCGTTACTACCAGTACGAATCTTTTCGCTGCAGGCCTGTCCGGTTCTCCGACTTTGCTGAAATTCTTCGCTATCCGCAGGAAAGCTTCCTGCACCGCTTCTTCCGCCAGCCTGTCGTCGTCCAGTATACGCATCGCTGCATAGTGCATCAGTCTGCTGTATTTTTCATATAGTTTTCTGAATCCATTCTTTTCCTGTGGTTTGTCTATAAGTGCCAGATATGTTATAAGCATCGAAATTCCCCTTTTTCATGATACCTTATATATCTGTATTTTAACCTATACAAAGCGTCTTTACAAGGCTGCTTCACTGCGATAAAGCACACTCCGGCAGGGCCCGGCAGATGCTTTTCATGCACTATCTATATACAAAAACCCCGCAGGGTGCATTTTTGTGACATACTTTTTAAAAAAAAAATTATAAATTTTTCGTATTGCTTTATATCCGGGGCTGCAATATAATGAAAGAATACAAACGTGCTGATATTTTCGGAAGTTTATACAAGACAGGAGTTTGGAATGAAACGCAGGAAAACCGCTGCACTACTTCTCGCAGCCATATTCATATTAACAGCGCTGCCGGTCCAGGCGTACGCCGGAAGCAGTACAGCCCGCAGCATCAAAAAGCTAAGCGACGGCACATATTACGAAACGGTAGTAACAGGCACCCGGAAGGTCGCATCTGCCCGCAAGGCGCCTAAACAGATAAATCGCAAGAAAAACAACGGTACGGTCACTGGCACAAAAGCGGTTTACCACAAGTCGAAACAGGGCCGGGTACTCTGGTATGTCAAAGTCACCGGCACATTTTTATACGGCAGCGGCACCTCGAAATGCATGAGAGCCTCTGCAAAGGCCGTTTCAAAAACAAAAAAATGGAAGATCCTCAACAAATCTTCCGAAAAACATGATAACAAGGCCATAGCCAGAGCCTCTGCAAAGTATCTCCGTGGCAATGCGCCAAGGTCACAGGCGAAGTCCGGCGTCAAGACTATGGTGGTGACGCTGAGCTGCAGCCCTTCAGGCACCTGCTACTAGCCGTATATACAACACAAAAACAAAGGAACAGATCCACTGACAACTCTGTCAGCAGACCTGTTCCTCTTTATTTGTCATTTTCCAGGATCCAGCGGCAGCACTTAACGATACTACTACAACACTGTATGACGCCTGTATCATATATATGAAACCTGCTTTTCTACTGCGGTTTCACCTGTTTCGCATCAGTTCTCCTGCCTACTACGAAAAACCTGCCGTTCTCCGTATGATATGCGCAGGTGGAAAGCGTCACAAGCTGATCGCTGAACTGGGCAGTCTCGCCTGTGTCATAAGAGGATATCCTTTTCACACCTTCTATATATTCATTGAAGCTGTCTTCCGTCGTCATCCCTGCGTACTGATAGTATTTGAACGCATCAGAGCTTTCCGGATATATCTTTGAATATCCTGCGGCGATCACCTGATATGTCCCCTGTCCGCCCTTGTATATCGTATCGAACCTGAAGGTCCTGTGGCTTTGGTAGAACTCCTTGTCATCATACTTCAGGAGGTCTTTGAACATCGTACCGTTCTTCATATGATGTCCGTATACAAGAAAATTAGACGTCGGCACGAATATATCGCTGAGGGCGTCCATGAAAGGCGTGCCCGATGCCGTATATTCCTTGTCGAAGTTCCTGTGCAGGTAAAACTCCGGATCGTCCTGAGTCTGCATCACCGGATAATCTATCCTGGTGCCGTCGACAGTCACCCATCCGATGAGATCCTTGTTTTTCAGATAAAGGTCGGCGTACTTGCCTATTACAGTACCTTTGTCCGTCACAAGATCCTCCCTCGTATCGGATCTCAGCTCGCCTACCTTATCCAGAGCACTCTGCTCTCTGAGGCCTTTCAGGACATAATCCAGTATGACTCCGGCTGAACCGACGAACACAATGAGGCATATCATCAGCAGTATCTTCCTGCCAAGCCCCATCGGCTGTCTCTTCGGCTTTCTTTTTTTTGACATATTACCTCTTTCCCATCATAACGGCCGGCAGAGTTATGCCAGATCTGCCGTACCGTAGAGTTTTACTCCGTTCCTGCTGAGAACACCTATGGCACCGTTTATATCGTCTACTTTCATTACGATGATGGCTTTTTCTTCGTCTGCAGAATCAGAAGTTATAGTCGAATAAAGATATTTCACAGCTATGCCTGCATCTGACAGGAATCCCAGCACATGGTCCAGTCCGCCCGGCTTGTCTTCGATCTCCACTGCGATGACTTCTGTGACGCTGGCGATGAATCCATGCTGCTTCAGCACGCTTGTAGCCTCCTCAGGGTCAGGCACGATGAATCTCAGTATGCCGAAATCAACTGTTTCAGCTATGTTGCAGGCTCTGAAGTCTATTCCCTTCTCAGTCAGTATGTGTGTCAGTTCTGCTAATCTTCCGGTAGTGTTTTCTACATATACCGATACCTGTTTCAATAACATATCTATGTACCTCCTCGCCTACAGATTTCTCGTATCTTCGACTCTTACAGCCTTGCCTTCGCTTCTCGGCAGTGTTCCTGCACTGAGGAATCTCACTTTGCATCCAATACCCAGCATATCTCTGAGGGCGTGGTCGAGTCTGCCTCTCAGACCTTCTACGAAAGCGATATCGTCTATTTCCAGGTCCTCTGCCAGCTCAACTGCCAGTTCGAATGTATCTGTATTGTTTTCTCTGCCTACATAGAGCTTGTAGTTCATCGTAAGCTCACTGAACTCTGCGATGACAGTTTCTATCTGTGAAGGGAATACATTGACACCTCTGATGATGAGCATGTCGTCTGTACGTCCGAATACACGGCTCATCCTTACAGTCGTCCTGCCACATCCGCACTTTTCTCTCATCAGGTAGCAGATGTCCCTTGTCCTGTAACGGATCATCGGCATGCCTTCCTTGCCAAGGGTAGTGATGACCAGCTCGCCCTTTTCGCCGTCAGGTACAGGCTGCAGTGTATCAGGATTTATGACCTCTACATAGAAGTAGTCTTCCTGAACGTGCATGCCTGCGTTCTCGTCGCAGCTCATGGACACTCCAGGTCCCATTATCTCCGAAAGGCCGTATATATCATGTGCCCTGATACCCAGAGTGCTCTCTATCTCGTCTCTCATCGCCTGTGTCCACGGTTCAGCACCGAACACGCCTGCCCTGAGATACAGATCGTCCCTGCTGTATCCGGATTTTTTCAAGCCTTCTGCCAGCGTCAGCGCATATGAAGGCGTACAGCAGAGGATGTTGCTCTTCATGTCGTGCATGAATGTCACCTGCTTCTGGGTGTTTCCGGAGCTCATCGGTATGACCGTTGCACCTACAGTCTCAGCGCCGAGATGTGCTCCCATGCCGCCTGTGAAAAGTCCGTATCCGTATGAAACATGGACAACGGAATCCTGATCAGCACCTGCCATCGTAAGACCTCTGGCAACGCACTCGCCCCACATGTCCAGATCGTTCCTCGTATATCCGACGATCTTCGGCTTGCCTGTGGTTCCCGACGATGCATGTACTCTGACTATATCCTTCATAGGTACTGCGAAGAGACCTGTCGGATAATTCTCAGCGATGTCTTCCTTCGTCACGAAGGGAAGCTTCGTAATGTCGTCCAGCGACTGGATATCTTCAGGCTTCACGCCTGCTTCGTCCATCTTTTTTCTGTAGTGCTCCACATTGTCATATACATGTTTTACTGTTGCCTTGAGCTTCTTGAGCTGCAGGACGCGCATGGTGCTGCGGTCCGCGCATTCCATTTCCTTGTTCCAAATCATTTTGTACAACGGATTCCTTTCTTCTTTTATCTTTTCGATCCTATTCTCAATCACCCCTGATTTTATCTTTCAGAAGTTACGCTTTGCGGCCTTTCGCAAATGCTTCCTTGTTCAGATCTATGAATTTAGGCTTGACGTTCTTTTCGATCACGTCGATCCATGAAGACTCGTCGAAAGGCAGATCGTTTGATGCTGCTCCCAGGAGCACTACATTCACTGCCTTGTCGCTGCCGCACTCCTCGGCTATGGAAAGAGCATCGAAGGCTTTGACCGAACCGGCCTTTTCACTGAGTTTGCTGATGATATCTTCAGGATACTCAGCCTCTCCCATGATAACAGGCATCGGAAGTATCTGCTGTGTATTGACATACATACTGCCGCCTTTTTTCAGATAAGGCAGCCATCTGAATGCTTCAAGCTCCTCGAAGGCTATGATGACGTCTGCATCGCCTTTTTCGATGATAGGCGAGCTTACTGTACCTTCGCTGATCTTTACGTGTGTCACTACGCTGCCGCCTCTCTGGGCCATGCCATGTACCTCTGAAAGCTTGACGTCGTAGCCCTTTTCCAGTGCCAGATTGCCCAGCAGCACACTTGCAAGGAGGGTTCCCTGACCGCCTACTCCTACGATGAGTATATTAGTCGATTTCATTTATATTTCCTCCTTCCCGGTGATGCCAATACATCCAAATGGACATATCTTCTCGCAGAGGCCACAGCCTACGCATCGTTCTCTTACGATATACGGTTTGCCGTCCTTCAGCTCTATAGCAGGACATCCTATATCCATGCAGAGCCTGCAGTTCTTACATTTGTCGCTGACAGCATACGGTATGTTCGGCTGTTTCACGATAAGTGCACACGGTCTCTTTGTTATGATAACGGAAAGTTCATCTCTCTCTGTTTCTTCTTTTACGATCTTTTCCAGATCCTTCACTTCGAACGGATCTATCTCGACTACATGCTTGACTCCGCACGCTTTGCAAAGTGTTGCGATGTCGATGGCAGGCGCTTCCTGTCCCTTGGCATTCTTTCCTGTGGACGGATTGTCCTGATGTCCTGTCATGCCTGTGATCCTGTTGTCGAGGATTATGACAGTACCCTTAGCTCCGTTGTAGTTCATGTTCACAAGACCTGTGATACCTGAATGGAAGAATGTCGAATCGCCTAATACCGCTACGACATCCTTGCTGCTGCCTGTGGCCTTTTCGAAACCATGAGCCATAGTTATGGATGCTCCCATGCAAAGACATGCATCTATAGTGGACATCGGAGGCAGTGCTGACAGTGTGTAGCAGCCTATATCGCCCAGTACAGTCTTTTTGAGCTTGTGGAGCACATGGAAAAGACCCCTGTGCGGACATCCTGCGCAAAGGAGCGGAGGCCTTCCAGGAGCTGCCGCTGCCTCTTTTTCGAGAGTCTGGTCTGAAGGACAGACTTCACCGTCGCAGACAGGTCTGCCGAAGGCTTCTTTTATCATATTTGCTGTATATTCGCCCTGTATCGTGAACATATCCTTGCCGCCTGCGACCTGGATACCCATAGCTCTTATCTGCTCTTCGAAGAACGGATCGCCCTCCTCGATGACATAGAGCTTGTCGACCGTTGATGCAAAGTCTTTTATGAGGCCCTTCGGCATCGGATTGATCATGCCCATTTTGAGCACGCTTACATCCGGCAGCGCCTCTCTGACATACTGATAGCATATGCCGCTGGTGATGATACCGATGGATGTGTCAGCCATCTCGACTTTGTTCAGCGGTGATGATGCAGAGTCAGCTTCGATCTGCGCCAGTCTCTTTTCCTGAGCGATATGGAGCTTTCTTGCCATCGCAGGCATAGCTACATATTTCTGTACGTTCTTCCTGTACGGTATCCTTTCACGCTCGACCCTCTCGCCCATCTCGACTATGCCTCTTGAGTGTGAAACTCTCGTATTTGAACGCATCAGTACGACTGTATCGTACTTCTCGCTTATCTCGTAAGCCAGTTTCATGTAGTCTTTACATTCCTGGGATGTGGATGGTTCCAGCACAGGTACTCCTGCGCTCCTGCCGTAGTATCTGGAATCCTGCTCGTTCTGGCTGGAGTGGCATCCGTTGTCATCTGCCACCAGCACTACAGCTCCGCCTGTCACGCCTGTGTAAGCCGCTGTAAAGAACGGGTCTGCTGCGACATTCAGACCTACATGCTTCATGCATGAAAGGGAACGCACTCCTCCTATGGATGCGCCCATAGCCACCTCTACGCCGACTTTTTCATTAGGTGCCCATTCAACGTGTATTTCATCGAAACGGGCAGCCGTCTCAGTGACCTCTGTACTCGGTGTACCCGGATACGACGAAATCACTTTCACTCCTGCTTCCCAGGCACCTCTTGCAAATGCTTCGTTGCCCAGCATTATTTTTTTCGCCATAATAATTACTTCTCCCTCTTATGAGTTTTACCTTATCATTTATCGTATCATTTGCATGATGTATACCGCTTTTATTCAGTGGTGCTCAGCACCTCTTTGTTTTTCTCCACCTGGCTGACCTTCATCCTGCTGGCATCCTCAGGATCCACCTTTTCGTTGAGTGCCAGAATGTTAGGTCCCAGGTAAACGGTCTTGAGCACCTTGCCGTCCAGCGATATCTTGCTGTATTCTGTAAAGTTCTCGCCTTTGATATAGTAGTCTTCACCTATCTGTACGACTTCATTTATCTTGATAGGCTTCACGCCCATCTGCAGGTCTGTCTTTTTGAAAGGCTTTTTACCACCGTATATATAGTTCTTTCCGTAGAGCATGTCATATGAAAGTACTTCGAGATTTTCAAGGTAGTTGGCACTGCCGCTGTAGTTCTGGTGGTATTTAGGCATAACGCCCGGCGACATGCCAAGACGCTTCAGCACTTCGGCGTTGAGCTGGTATGTGGATATGTTCATATCCTCTTTCTCCATGCCGAAATTGTCCCAGATGATGTACTCCGTCTGGTACAGCGAACCGTTCTTCATATCATCTTCCGTCATATCCAGCGCAGGCAGATGGTCTCCGTACATCACAAGCACGACGTCTTCGTCGTAGCTGGACAATGCGTCTGTCAGCTCCTTGACGAAAAGATCCATCTCGTATACCTGATTTGCATAGTATTCATACTGCCATTTCTGCGTTTCGTTTTCGGCTTTCGTCACCTCTACAGCCGGATGCTCCAGCACCTTCTCCGTAGGATATTTGCCGTGCCCCTGCACCGATATCGTGTAGATGTAGTCCGAGCCTTTGGTGCTGTTCAGTGCATCCAGTATCTGCTCTGTCAGGATGCCGTCCTTGGCCCAGTTCTTCGGAGTCTTCACGACATTGTTCATGTATTCCAGACAGGTGAAAGTGTCGAAGCCGATGTTGGCAAATACTTTGTTCCTGTAGTAGAATGCTCCTCTGTGGTTGTGTATGGCGTGGGTCGAATATCCCATCGTCTTCATGTCATACGGTGCAGCTTCGCAGACGGTGTTCTTGAGCACACTCTTGTATGGATACTCTCCCGGCCCGAAGAACTTGACGCTCATTCCCGTCATCACTTCGAACTCGACGTTGGCAGTACCTGCACCGACAGCCGGCACCGTCAGATACCCGGAGGAATATTCTTTCATCAGTTTCCTGTAATTCGGTACAGGGTCTCTGGAAAACTTCACGTTCTTGACTTCTGTAGGGTCTATGAAAGATTCCAGCTGAAGATATATTATGTTCGGTTTTTTCTTTACATCTGTATTATCGTCTTTTTCCGGAGTATACACCTTGTCCTTGCCAAGCTCTCCCTTGCTGAATATGTTTTCGACTTTCTCAGCTGAGTAGTCCTTTGGCTTGACGATGCCTGTCCTTACCCATGTGACGAGGAAGCTGTATGGAACTCCATTGTCCCTGTAGGCGTATGCCAGATTGCCGAAGAAAGTATCCAGGGTGCCGACTTTCATAGCTCCGTATATGAGGCTGAAAGTACCTACCCACAGTATCATGACTACGGCGATGGCTCTCCTGTATCTTACCTTCTTCTTCATCTTAGGCAGTTTCCTGAAAAGCATGATGATGCCGAAGATGACGGCAGCTGCCACCACAACAGCTATTATAATAGTCTTGACTGAAAAATAGTTGCTGACTATAGAAAGTCCGTCTCCCAGGTTGCTGAGATCCTTTACAGTGAACGGCGTCATCCTGTTCAGCAGTATCACGCCGTTTATCACTCCCAGCAGGATCCACAGCATCGAGAACATACATGTCGCAAATATCCGCCTTCGGAAGAACATCGCCAGCGATATCACTGCAAAGATGATGAACACATTGCAGAAATACACTACAGGATGTCCGAAAAGAAATTTCACTGTAAGCACAACAGAATGTCTCGCCAGCAGTTCGATGATGAAATTTATTACTATAGCCAGTAAAAAAAGTATCGTTATATAGTGTCTTATATATTTTGTATAAAAATTCTTGAGTTTTTCCATAACTATGAATCTCCCGGATCAGAGTCTGGCAGTCACTTCGTTGGCAATGGCTGCAAACTCCTTTATATCTAAAGTTTCTGCACGTCTTACCGGATCTATCCCTGCGCTTTCGAGAACGTCTCTGACCGCATCCTTCGAAAGACCTCTTACTCCTGTGAGGGAGTTCAGAAGTGTTTTCCTGCGCTGTCCGAATCCGGCTTTTATGCATGCAAAAAATGTTTTTTCGTCTGTAAGTCCGACTGGTTTTTCTGTCCTCAGCGTGAGTTTCAGGACAGAAGAATCCACCTTCGGCCTCGGCACAAAGACTTCCTTCGGTACCTTTGCGACCTGCTCGACAGTGCAGTAGTACTGCACCGCCACCGAAAGCGCTCCGTATGTCTTGTTTCCCGGCAAAGCCTTTATCCTGTCCGCCACTTCCTTCTGCATCATTATGGTGATGCTGCTGGCTCTGACGCCGCTTTCGAGGATCTTCATGATTATAGGCGTCGTGATATAGTAAGGCAGATTGCCTATTATCATGACATCGCCGGTGAATATTCCCTCGCTGCGCCGTGCTTCTATCAGTGCATTGAGATCTGTCTTCAGTATATCCTGATTGACGATGTCCACATTATCATGTCCTGCCAGCGTCTCGCCCAATATGGGTATCAGCTTGCTGTCTATCTCTATGGCTGTGACATGTCCTGCTCTGTCTGCCGCTTCATCTGTCAGCACGCCTATCCCCGGTCCTATCTCTATGACCAGATCGTCAGGACCTGCTCCCGACCCGTCAACGATACGCTCTATGACGGATCTGTCTGTTATGAAGTTCTGTCCCAGACTTTTGGAAAGTCTGAAGTTGTATCTTTCTTTTATGTCGGCGATTGTCGCCGGTGAATGAAGTTTCATCTATATCTCCCGGAGGGCCCTTGCAAGCTCCTCCTCTGTAATGTTGAATTTGTTGAGCCTTTTCAGGAATGTCCCTGTGTTGGCGTATCCGATGCCCAGGAGCCTGCCTGCTTCCTTGCGTCTTGCGGCAGAATCCTGCTGTCCTGTCAGCCCCGCCGCCATCATATCTTCCATAGTAAAACCGGTGCTGCTTTCTTCGGCAGAACAGTGGGCTTTGCCAAGGGCCTCTCTGATCGCCTCCGGTGATGCGTTCTCGATGCCTATGTCGCCTGATTTCTCGGCAAGATCCCTGTCCAGGAACGCCTGACCTGCGTCAGGATATTTCTGAAGTATCCTGCGCCGTATCTGCTCTCCGGCATGATCCGGATCGGTGAATATTATGATGCCTTTCTCACGGTAGGCTTTGTCTATAAGATTCCAGGTCTGAGCTGTGATGCCGTATCCGTGGGTCTCTATGGTGACGGCATCGACGCTGCGGTTTATCGCTGTCGTATCATCCCTGCCTTCTACTACTATTATCTCTTTTATCTTCATTTTGTGATATGCTGTCCCTGTTTCAGTTGCTGCCATTCTGTTTGCTGCCTTTGCTGCCTGAGCCACCCAAATCCTTTGTCAGGTAGTCGTCGAAAAGGTATATGGACTCTCCGGGCTTGACGAGTCTCAGCTGACTCCTGGCCTGTTCGTCCAGGTTCGACTTGTCATTTATGTCTTTGAGCTGCTGCTCGAGTTCTTTTTTCTGTGCCTTGAGCTCCGTCTGCTTCTGTGCTGCTTCTCTCTTTTCGATGTTCAGACTGACCACGTTGTATATGAAATGTGCTGTCAGCACTACAAAGGCTACGCTAACAACAGCTACCACTATGGTGCGGTTTTTGTTCCGCCTTTTTCTGGTAGCTGTCTTGCCCCTTGCTTTAGTTCCGGCGCTGAGTTTTGCCTTTTTTGCTTCTCTGGCACGCTCTGCCTGACGTTTTTCCTGTCTTTTTTTCCTCGCTTCTTCCATGTCGATGACACGGCTGCTGTTACGGAATTCTGTACTGCGTCTGTTTCTACCCATGCTGCAATTATACCACAGCAGATTTTTTTCCACAATAACAGCCCCGCTAAAAACGCTGCGATTCCATGAAAAGTTATGCTTCCAAAGGAGCTGTAATAAAGAAACAGTGACAGTATTGTGAAGGCGCATATCCAGAACAGTATTTCGACAGATATCAGGACTGCGAGCTGCCTGATGACGCCCCTGCTGCTGATATCTTCCGGGACCTTTCTGCCCGCTCTGTCACTGCTGCATCCTCTGCTGCGGATATATGTCTGCAGCAGATTTTTGAGCTGCCATGCGCTTTCAGTCAGGACGCCTGCCGCTGCCATCACCGTTATGTCCCTGGCCTGCTCCGTTATTATCTGTGCGACTTCCATAACTATTTCATTATCCTGGCCAGCAGGCTCTTTTCACCTTTTTCTCTGACCCTGACATACATCAGCGAGTCGATAACACCGGTTATCTCTGCTTCGCCACTGCGCAGATCCAGCATATGTATGTGCAGTCTGCTGCCTCTGATGATCATCATGCCGTTTCTGAGCCTGGCGTGTATCTCGTTCTCATCGAAACTGTCGATATCTGCGATATCTGTCATACTCAGTTTCTGCCTGCCTTCTATCGTAACTCTGTGGCTGTCCGGAACGCCTGCGCTGCTGTGCTGCGCCGTCTGCGATATGTTCCTGTTTTTTTCCATAAGCCCCTTGCCGGTATAACATCCGGCATCCTCCTTCGGTATATCATACGAATAAAGCCTGAAGGTTATGACACACAAAAACCGGCAGCCGGCGTCCGGATGTTATCCTGACGCCGGCTGCCGGCCTGCGGATCGTTTTATTGAAACTTTGTATTTTCTATGGCAGATAATCCAGCGGATTATGCGCTACACCGTTTATCCTGATCTCGAAATGGATATGTGGTCCTGTGCTTCGTCCTGTACTGCCGGATTCAGCTATATGCTGACCTTTGTAGACCTTGTCGCCTACATTAACCAGGACGCTGCTGTTGTGTCCGTATCTTGTGACCATGCCGTTCTGGTGATCTATCTCGACCAGATATCCGTAGGCTCCGGAATATCCTGCAACAGTCACGGTGCCTCCGTCAGACGCCAGCACATCTGTGCCTGTAGGACATCCCAGGTCTGCCCCATCTGGAACCGAAGTTCGAGGTCAGCGTGTATCCGCTCTTGGCAGGCCATGCAAATTTACCGGAACCTACAGTTGACGGACGCTTCTTCGTTCCTACCAGTATGATCTCCTTGACAGGGTCTTTCTTTACCGTAGTAACCAGGTTGTCACGCTCTATGACTTCGCCGTTCACGGTAGTTATCCTGGCAGTGATCTCGTTGAGACCGTCCTTGCCCTTCTGCTTCGTCTCCTTGTCGCCTTTGTATATATCGTTGGTTTTCTTTTTCTCGACTTCGTGCTGGATGACCTTGTCGTATGTGACCAGCTCGGTGATCTTCACCGTCAGCACCGGCGCATTCTGTTTTATGGTCAGCGTGCTGCCGACTTCCAGCTTTTTCGGGTTGACTCCCTCGTTGTCCTTCAGCAGCTGCTCCTCTGTCATGGAGTAGAGCTTGGCTATATCTGCAAGTGTTTCTCCAACTACGACTTTATGTACTGAGTCTTTCTCTCCGCTGGTACATAGTCTTTCCACCATGGCCTCCTCAGAGATCACATCCTGGAGCGGCGTATTGCTCTTCCTGATGTCCACCTTCTCTATGAAAACGGCTTCTTCGATCTCTGAGATCTTGTAGTCGCTTGTATATCTGTCCTTTATATCCTGCAGGACCGCTGCAGCCTTCTCTTTGCTTTCTACAGCTCCCATCTTCCTGCCGTTGATATATATGCCGTATGCCTTGACATTGACGTCTCCCATGTATGTCAGTCGCTTGAGCACTTCATCCGAGGAATCCGGAATTATGCTCTTGCCGATCACCGGCACACGCTTGAAGGAAATGTCGTCTTTAGCATTTATGACGACATCGAGGTTCTTATCTTCTGTCAGTGCACTCTGCACCAGATCTGTTATCTGAAGCACCGTATCCTTTTCTTTGACATAACCCAGATGTCTGCCGTTGTATGAATACTCATACGCTGTACAGTAGTTGAACACTCCTGCTATACCTACCGCTATAGTCAGCAGTACGGAAAATGATACCAGCAGCATTTTCTTGTGTTCGTCGCAGAAGTCCTTGAGCCTGTGCATCCTTTTGCCCAGGGGACTTTTCTCGTAGCGTATCTTCCTTATATGGGAAAGCCTTGCTGCAGCTTCTCTCGCCTTTTCACGACGTTCTTCACGCTCCTGCTGCAAAACTGCCTGCTCCTCAGGAGTCTGTGCTTTTCTCTCCTCTCTGGCCCTGAGACCAAGAAAATCCCTGAGCGACACCTTCGGGAGTTTGTTAAGTTTCGTCTGTATCTCGACACCTTTGACCTTTACGATCCCGCCACCCAGCTCTGCGTCGGCTTCATGCTTTTTTTTTAAAGCAGCCTTGCGCTCCTTTTCTGCTGCTTTTTCGGCGTTTCTTTTTTCTTTACGTTCTTTCTCAGCCTTTTTTATTGCTGCTTTTTCGGCGTTCTTTCGCTCTCTGGCTGCACGGGCACGCTCCTTTTCTGCAAGGTGCCTGGCTTCCGCTGCCAGTTTGCGCTCACGTTTCACTATCTCACGCTCTTTTTTGAGGAGTTCTTTTTCTCCTACTGAACTTTTTAGAGCTTCGATCTTGCGTTTCTGCGCCTGAAGTATCTCGCCCACTTCATCCAGCTCAGCCTGTATCACTGCATCATCCGGCGCTGCCGGTCTGCTGCCCGGAGCCTGGACTGGCGACACAGCACTGCCGGCGTCATGTCTTTCTCCGGAATTCCTGACAGCGTCCATTTTGCGCTTTATATCACGGGCAGTATCCGCATCACGCAGATAATTGTCCCTCTCTTCCTGTTTTTCTTTGAATTCAGTGCCCATGGCGTCGATAGTCTGCTTCATCACAACGTCTCTGGCACGTTTCTCCGCCTCGAGAGCTTCTTTTCTCTTGCGCTCGGCTTCTTTTTCGATGAGGGCTGCACGGCGCTGTGCCTCCAGAACCTTCTGTTCCTGCTGTCTGAGCTGCAGTTCACGCTCAAGAGCCTTTTCACGCTTCCTGCGCTCCTCTCTGGCATCTTTCCTTGCCTGTTCGACGATAGCCCGGTGGGCTGCCCGAAGCTCCTCGGATTCCTGCAGACCTGCACCAGATCTGTCTCCGGTGCCGGTGATGCTCTCCTCGGTGTTCTTCAGGGAGTTCACACTTTCTCTGAGCTCTCTGATCTCGCCGAACATCCTGCGGGCGTCATCGCTCTGCATGAAGACCTCTTTCTGGTCACGCACTATACCCTGTATGTGCTCTGCATCGCTGACAACGCTTTCAGTACTGACAGAAGGTGCATCCGCTGCAGATCCCACCTCACCGGCCGGCGTTTTGTCATTATCTTCAGCCGGCGTCCCGCCTTCCGGTTTTATGTCGTCTTCCGGTCGTATGCCAGCTGAATTTTTTCTTTTGTTACTTCTCCAAAGCATTGACATCTTTCTCCTGTTTCAAGAATACCTGTGTCCCTACATTCAGGACATGTGTATCTAACATCCATATAGTCCAGCTCGAATCCATTGTCTGTCATAAGGAATGCCTTTTCTGTGCTGAGGGATTCGACCTTGCGTTTTATCGTATCAGTGGCCTGCTTCCTGTCCACCCTGTTGGAAATGATGATCTTGGAAAGCTCTGCACTGTATCCGTTGATTTCTTTGTCTATTTCTTTTATGCGGGGGACTCTGTCATATACTTCTTCTCTGCGCTGCTCTGCTTCCTGGGTCTCTGTCTGCCTCAGGAAAGCGTAGTAGTTCATTATGTCCCCGGTGGTCAGTTCCTTGCGACGGCCGACCTTGCCGCTCTGCTGCTCCTCATACCAGTTTATGAGGACTTTGTTGACGTAGTTTATGTTCGGATTCGATATGCCCGACGTCTTGCTGCACGCCGACAGGACTTTCTCAAGGGAGAATCCCATCGAGTCGAACCATGAATCCATGATGCGGCGCTCCTCCTCTGTGGCGTGTCTGGAAAATCCCAGTGCCTGGAACACTCTGCTGTAAAGGTGCTGCTTTTTTTCGAGGCCGCTGAGATACTTCTCCACAGTCTCCACATCACGCATACCTTCAGCTGCCCAGTTGTTCACCACAGCGCCTATGTATTTGATGTTTTTCTTTTTCCTGCGTATGCAGTATTCGTATCCGTAAACTATTATCTCAGGTGTGGCGTTGTAGTCGTTTATCCATGACAGGATCTCCATCATCTCCGTGCCGCTGATGACACGGCCTGCGATCTTCTCTATCTCGCTGAACATGTTCTGGATATCCTTGTCCGCCATATACGACTGCACGTTCTGATCGGATACCGCCTGCCTCCGGGGTTCTTTCTCCCCGTAAAGCTGCTCTCTCAGCACCTTGAACTCCACATCGTAGCTGAACTTGTCGTCAGGATCACGGCGCACTTTCCTGATGGCGCCCATCTTCTCCCAGTGGTTCCACGCCTTCAGCACGTCCTCATGCTCCATGGACAGATTCCTTGCTATATCCTCGTTGGTCAGGTCTACACCAAGCTCCGCATACATCAGTGCGAAAAGATACACTTTGACGAAATCTCCCGGTGCGCCTGCCATGTATTCATTTATGAAAATATTCTCCACGCCCGTGTCGAGCAGGAAATAATCTCTTGTCTTTTCTTTGCTAAAACCCATTAGTCCTCCGGTCACATACTGTCGCCGGTGCTGTCAACGAATCTGGTCAGTTTCTTGAGCCATGCCAGCTTGACAGTCCCTGTCGGACCGCTCCTGTGCTTGGCCACTATGACTTCGCATTCCCCCGGGGATTCAGTATCTTCGTTGTAATATTCATCCCTGTAAAGGAATATGACTATGTCGGCGTCCTGTTCGATGGATCCCGACTCTCTCAGGTCAGACAGCATAGGTCTGTGGTCTGTCCTTGTCTCCGGCGCCCTGGAAAGCTGCGAAAGTACTATCACCGGGCAGTCCAGCTCTCTTGCCAGGAGCTTGAGGTTCCTGGATATCACCGATACCTCCTGAGTCCTGGAATCCGACCGGCCTTCTGGCGTCATCAGCTGGAGATAGTCCACAACTACAAGATCAAGGCCTTCTTCCGCCTTGAGCCTCCTGCATTTGCTCTTCATCTCCATTATCGTGATACCTGCTGTATCATCTATATTTATCTTCGCATTGGAAAGCACATCCATAGCGATGTTGATGTCGTCCCAGTCACGCCTTTCCAGCCTGCCGGTCTTGAGGCTCTGCATGTCCACCTTGGACTCCATGGAAAGGAGCTTCTGCCCCAGCTGTTCCTTGGACATCTCAAGGCTGAACACCATCACCGATGCCTTGCCTTTGACTGCGGCGTTCAGGGCCAGTGAAAGTGCGAAAGACGTCTTTCCCATGGCAGGCCTTGCCGCCAGTATGATGAGGTCCGACTTCTGCAGGCCCGACGTCATGGTGTCCAGATATCTGAAACCTGTGGTGAGACCTGTGAGTCCGCCTTCCATCTGCGAAGCCCTGTCTATTATCTCTATGTTGCTGATAAGCACGTCTCTGATATGTGTATACTGCCCCTTCTGACGCTGCTGCGATATCTCGAATACACTGCTCTCTGCGTATTCCAGCATCTGGGAAGCATCCATGCCTCCGTCATATCCCTTCACCACGATATCATCCGCCGCCTCTATAAGCCTGCGGACAGACGCCTTCTCTGCGACTATCCTGGCGTAATCCTGGGCGTTGGACGTCGTAGGTGTGCCTGATGAAAGCGATGCGATATACGCTCTGCCTCCCACCATGTTGAGGCTGTTCCTCTTCTTGAGCTCCTCCGCCACCGTCAGTGCATCCACAGGCACGTTCCTCCTGTTGAGATCCAACATTGCCTCGAATATCTCTCTGTGGTTCCTGTCATAGAAATCTTCAGGTTTGACCACCTCTATGACAGCAAAAAGTGCATCCTTTGAGAGCAGCGATGCTCCCAGCACCGACTCCTCGGCCTCCACGCTGTGGGGAGGTATCCTTTCTTCTGTACTCATTCCTTCACCCCTGATGCAAAGCTATATCATTACGTTTACTTTCAGTTCAGCTGAAACTCCTGTGAAAAGCTTCACTGTAACAGTCGACTCTCCTGCCTGCTTTATCGGAGACGACATATCTATCTTCTTCTTGTCTATCTTTATCTTTTCCTGATCGAAAAGCGCATCTGCGATATCCTTTGATGTGATGGAACCGAAAAGCTTGCCTGATTCTCCGCCTTTTGACTTTATCACCAGCGTCGTCTTTTCAAGCTGCTCTGCGACTTTCTCTGCCTGGGCCTTCTGCTCGGCTCTGCGCTGTGCTTCTATTGCCTTCTGGCTTTCAAGGCTCCTGATGTTGCCGTCTGTAGCCTCTTTGGCAAGACCCTTCGGCAGCAGCATATTCCTCGCATAGCCGTCGCTTACCTTTACTACCTCTCCGGCCTTGCCGGTACCCTTTACATCTTTAGTCAGTATCACTATCATTATTTTACCCTCCTATTGTGAAGTTCCTGAGAATATATACGATTTATGATGACCTGTTCATACTTTTGTCAAGCATCTCCTTGATGCTGCGAAGTATCTCTTCAGGTTTTTCTTCCACCTGTGCTCCTGCAGTATTGAAATGTCCGCCGCCTCCGAACTGCTCCATCACAAGCTGGACGTTGATGTCTCCCAGCGAGCGGGCACTCACAACGGTCCTGCCGCTTTCGTCCTGACCTGCCACGAAGCTGGCCTTGACGCCTTTGACTGACAGCAGCTCATCTGCCACCTGGGAGTTGACGATCTGTGCATTGGGATCGTGTCCCGGACATATGGACATGGCTATACCGTCTGCAAAGATCTGCGCATTAGCGACACAGAAAGCTCTGGTCCTGAAGCTGTCTGCATCGGACTGGAAATAGCTGCGGACCTTTTCCAGGTCGGCTCCGGCACGTCTGAGCCAGGACGCCGCTTCGAAAGTCCTGACACCTGCCTTGACTGCAAATCTGTTGGTATCCACCATTATACCTGCCAGCAGTGCGTCTGCCTCCATCTTGGTCAGCACCTTCTTATCGCAGGCGTACTGGACGATCTCTGTCACAAGCTCCGACGCCGACGATGCATATGACTGCATATATGACAGCAGCTGATCCGGCAGAGCATCCTCCGCCCGCCGGTGATGGTCTATCACCGCTGTCCTGTTTACTTTTTTTATGAGATCGAAACACGCCACAAGTCCCGGTCTGTGTGTATCCACCACCACAACAAGCGACGTCTCGTCCGCAAGACCGAGAGCCTTCTCGCTGGACACGAATTCATAGTCTCCTGTGGCTCTGGCGTCTTCTGCTATACTTGTCAGGGCTTCGTTGTAGGAGTCAAGCACTATATATGACTCCTTGCCCATGCTGGCAGCTACTCTGTGTATGCCCAGTGCCGCACCGAAACAGTCCATGTCAGGGTTCTTGTGACCCATTATGAAAATTTTGGAGGACTGGCTCATGAGAGTCTTCAGTCCGTGGGCGATGACTCTTGATTTGCCTTTGTAGCCACGCTCCACGCCCTGGGTCCTGCCGCCGTAATATTCGAAATTCCTCACGTTCTTGACAACAGCCTGGTCTCCGCCCCGGCCCAGCGCCAGATCCAGCGCATCCTGAGCATAGAGATCGCTTTCCGCAGGGTTCTTGCCTCCGAGCCCTATACCTATACTCAGAGTCACCGGAAAATCCGCCTCCGTCTCTATCTCACGGGCTTCGTCAAGTATCGAAAACTTGTTTCTGACAAGCATCCGGAAATTTTTCTGCGTCATCACCATCTCGTAAAGATGGTCCTTGCTCCTTGTGACCACTGCGCCGAGTCTGCTGCCCCAGCTTCTGATGAGTTTGTCTATCTCTGTGGATATCATCATCTCCCTGGCCTCTCCGGCGCTGGAAGTGAGCTCATCGAAATTATCCACGTTTATCACTGCCACGCATACTTTTTCATCATTGTAAAGATCCTTCAGCGTCTCATATGAGGTCACATCGACGAAATAAAGCAGCACGGCTTCGGTGTCGCCTTCGCCTATATGCCCTGTGACGACTTTGAAATTCCTGTCGTTGCGCTTCAGATAAAGCACTGTATGTTCCTCTGACGCAGTCATTATCTCCGGCAGTTTTATCCCTGTCAGTGCGAATATGTCCGCTCCGACTATACCGTCATACTTGAAGACCTCGTCTATCCTGCCGCTGGCACGTGTCACCTTGCCCTGAGCATTGATTATACACATAGGCATCGGCGAATAGTGCGCCAGGAGTTTTTCTACTCTTCCAACGTACATAAAAATATCTCCGTAAACATATCATTTCTTCACTGCTCTTGCGGATATCTTTTTTTTGAGACCTATGATAAGGTCGAACATACCGATGAGAACAAGAAGCATCATACATATATTATTGCTGAAAGCAAGTATCACCACTATCACAGCCACCGCCTTCGGTATCCGTCTGATGTGTGCAAACATGAAGACTACAGAGATCCCCTGCAGTATGAATGCGAAATCGAACAGATAATTCACGTTGGCGTACACCGCCGTGCCGAACAGGCTGTCGGTCATGGATATGCCCCATGCTGCGAAATACATCAGGAATATACCTGAAAAAGCTGCCGGTGGCAGGGAAAACTCCCTGAATCCCGGCATTTCAGCCACCTTGCCACGATTCCACGGCATATTGCTTATGATGATATATTCAATGTATGCCACTACAGCCGCAGCTGTCATCACATATGCCGGCATCCTCAGCGCAAGTCCTTCGTAGACCTGACTCAGCAGGGCCGCTCTGTCACTTTCGTCCAGCTTTTCCAGCCCCGGGAAACTGTCCCATACAGGATTGGCAGCGACTTCTTTCGCCACGACCTTTATTATCTCCTGTATATGTGCAAACATGCCGTTTCCTGCCAGGAAATACACCATCAGCACCACCGCCGCTGCTACCGATACGCTGAGCGCTGCTGAAAAAACATTGCGCATAGGCGACATCAAGCCGCTTCTCATGCCTCTTGGCATGACTATCAGCGGTATTATGAGCGTTATTATGAATATCACTAAAAGGTACATCAGTCTGCCTTGTGCCTCCCTTCATTCGTAACGTTCATTATAACATAATTCGCAGTAATATAACAGTTTTTTTGAAACCACGGAGGAAGAGAGCACTCCACCGCCAGCTGTCATCCCTTCAAAAACGTACAAAACTCAAGGCTGATGCGGTCTTGTCTGCCCAGCCTTGAGTCTGATCATATATACTGTTCTGCTCATATATGCTGTTTTGCTTTGACTAAGGACGTGTATGATCCGCAAGCTTTCTTTCCGCTCACCGTTCTGTACGCCTGCTGCCTATCTCACTTTCACTGTCCTGGCTTTTGAATACGGGCCGTATACGGTTTTGCCGCCTGCGGTCCTGTATGCACGGACTTTGTAGCTGTAAGTCCTGCCTTTTTTCAGGCCTTTGTGGACTACCGCCTTGACGTTCGCTTTTCTTGTGATCCTCATTTTGTATCTGCTGCTGCCGGGTTCACGGACATATACCCTGTATCCGGTGGCTCCGCTGACTTTAGACCAGCTTATCCTGATGCTTCTTTTCCCTACTTTTGCAGCCTTTGCAGAGGGCTTTTTCAGCTTCGCATTTATGGTGAATTTCAGGGATTCCTCACCTGTATAGTTACCCCTGAAGCTGACTTTCACATTGTATGTACCGCAGGTTTTCCTGCCTGCAGGATATTTTACAGTATAGTCGTTATCTTTCCCAAGGCGTCTGCCACTGCTGTCGCAGACTGTCACAGACGGAGTCTTTGCTTTACCGTCGCAGATGTACGTCGTTTTCGAAAGTTCCACTCCTGAGATCTCCGGTATCTCCTTCTCGTATATCACTTCGCCGCAGACCTCGCATACCTGGGTCTTACTGCCTGCTTTTGTCAGCGACGCTTTCTCTGTCGTCATCCTATAGTCATCGCCTCCGACAGATATGCCGTTTGCTCTGGCGTAGGCTTCTCCTTCCGAGCCGCAGGTGCAGCATACCACAAGATCCGGTGAGCAGTTTTCGAAAACGCCTATCCCTATATTTACCAGGCCATCCGGCAGGGTAACAGACTTCAGCGATCTGCATTTACTGAACACGTAGTTTTCCATAGTTTCTACGCTCTCCGGCACCTTTACCTCACTGAGACCTGTGCAGTTTTCAAAGCAGCCGAACCCCAGTTCAGTCAGACTCTCCGGCAATACCACTTCATTTAGACTGCTGCATTTATTGAACGTATATGAATCTATGGTTTTCACAGACCCCGGTATCGTGATATCTTCAAGACTCGTACAACCGCTGAAAAGATACGCCGGTATCCTTTCGATCCTGCTGGGAAGCTTTGCTGAGCGCAGCGACTTGCAGCCGGAAAAAGCACTGTCACCTATATCAACCACACTGTCCGGCAGTGTTATCTCAGTCAGACTGCTGCACCTGCAGAACGCATTCCATTCCAGCGTGACAAGTCCTTCAGGCAGGCTGATGTTTTTCAGCGATGCACAGTCATAGAATGCATGAGCTCCTATATACTCAAGCGAATCGCCGGGCAGTACTTCCAAAAGGCTGCCGCATCCGTTAAAAGCATTATCGCCGATGCGCTCAAGGGGACCATACGCCCTGAAACGCACAAGGCTCCTGCAGGTTTTGAAAGTATCCGCCTCTACAGCTGTCACCCTGCCGGGAAGAGCTATCTTTTCCAGAGTGCGGCAGTTTTCGAAAGCAGACGCACCTATAGCCGTCAGCGACTGGGGCAGCTTCACTTCCCTGAGTTTAAGGCAGTTCATGAAAACACTTTTGCCTATGGTCTTCACGCCTTCCGGCACTACTGCCTTTTCGATTTTTTTCATACCGTAGAAAGCCTCGTCGCTTACTCCTGTGACTTTATATCCGCCCAGCTGTCCGGGTATCTGCAGCTGAGTGCTGCTGCCTGTGTATCCTGTTATGACGGCACCGCCGTCTTTAGTCACGGTGTATGTATAGTCCGCCGGAGCCGACACATCGGTTTCTGCGGCTGCTGTCTGAGTCGTATCAAGACCTGCGATTACAGCTGTGCATATCATGATGAGCAAAGCTGCCGCCAGTCTGTATATGCCTGTTTTTCTGCTGGAAATCATGCTGTTACCTCTCTTTTCGTTGTGATGCTGCTCCCCGTATATACATCTTCTCCGTGGGTCGTTTTATCCTGTCCGTACACAAAAACCGCACTGATGCCAGTGCGGTCGTGATGTCTTTATAAATGTAAAGGACTATTCTGCTGTGTAAGGCAGGAGAGCTACGATCCTTGCTCTCTTGATAGCTCTTGTTACCTCTCTCTGGTGGATGGCACATGTTCCTGTTATTCTCTTAGGCAGGATCTTGCCTCTCTCAGTAACGTACTTCCTGAGCTTGTCAACGTCCTTGTAATCTATAGTTTCTGTCTTGTCTGCGCAGAACTGGCATACTTTTTTTCTTCTCATGCCGCCGCGTCTTCTGTTATTTTCCATGATTCCTCTCCTTTCTTCAGGATTATGCGAATTTCTTTAGAATGGTATGTCATCATCCTGGATAGCCTGAAATCCTTCAGGTATCTCGTCATCGCCGCCTCCGAATCCTCCACGGTCCTGTGGCGGAGCCTGCTGAGGTGCCGGCTGATAGCTGTTCTGGTAGGACCCGCCGCCCTGGCTTTCGTTTCTGCCCTGACCGCCTCCAAGAAATTCGACGTTATTGGCAACAACATCTGTAGTGTATACAGTCTGTCCGTCTTTATTGACGTAGCTGCCTGTCTGTATCCTTCCCTGAACTGCCGCCTGTCTGCCTTTGGCAAGATAGCGATCGCAGTTTTCCGCCTGTCTGCCGAACACAGTGACTCTGATAAAATCAGTCTGTCTCTCCTGACCGGATCTTGCCGGTCTGTCGATAGCCAGCGTGAACGTAGTCACAGCCATCTGGTTGGCTCCGGTGGTGTATCTCATTTCAGGGTCTCTTGTCAGTCTCCCGATCAATACAACGTTATTCATAACACACCCCGCTCTTATTTCTCATCTTTGTTTACGATCATGTGTCTCATAACATTATCAGAGATCTTGAGTCTTCTGTCGAGTTCCTTAGGTAATGTAGGCTGAGCCTTGAACTCGATAACAACGTAGTATCCTTCAGATTTCTTCTGGATAGGATATGCGAGTTTTCTCATTCCCCATGTGTCTACATTGCCGACTTCGCCTTCTGCAGCGATGATGCCTTTAACTGTTTCTACAGTTGCATCTTTCCTGTCATCTTCCAATGCAG
>CAKQNZ010000013.1 GCA_934255435.1 uncultured Clostridia bacterium
TATCTTTTCTGAATCTCCATAATACAGAGGCGCCTTTAGTTTTACAGCATCACAGATGATGGTTCCGTACCGGCTTCCTGCAGACGGGATCACTACTTCGCTCTTTTTCAGTGTCCCTTCCACCGGCTGCTTCTGCTCATCATCGTAACTGTATACCGGTGCTCCAAGCTCTACTGCTGTCCCTGCCGATGTCCTGATATATTCTGTGAATGACTTCCCTGCAGTGAGCACAAGTACTGCCCCCAATATCAGAAATATCACAGTAAGACACGCAGTCCTGACAGCAGGATGCAGCTGTTTAACTTTCATCTGCCGTATGAGCGAAGAGCTTCAGTTTAACAGAAACAAATATGCCTGCCGGTATCAGAAGAAGTATCATTACCGCTGCTGTCAGTGCCGGACTGAGATCGAATCCCGTATCCTTCACAGGCAGAGTCCCTTTGAATAATTCTTTTTTGCCACTTTTCACTGCAAAGGATGATGATTTATCAGTCACAGTAACCACAGCACTGCCTGCTTTTTCTTCTGTTATGCCTTTTTTCCTGTTGCTGTCTTTGTTATTTTTCTTTTCAGTTTTGCTGTCGCTGCTGCTTCCGGTATCGCTGCTGCCTTCACCTGCCGGTATGAGATAGCCTTCGATGACGCCGTTCTCGATATTTGCATACATCATGGACGAAGCTTTGGCTGCCTGTTCCGATGTCAGGTCGATCCCGTCTTTGCTGAGATATGCCCTGAGCTGTCCCAGCGCCCCTGATGTGGCAACATACGACTTGCCGTTATAATTAAAAGTTCCTGACGCCTGGCTTATGAGCCCAGCCTCAGGACCATTGATATTCCCGGCGAAAACAGCTGCCGGCATGAGCATCACTGCCATGACAGATGCGATGACTGCAATACCTATGCGGCGGACAATAAAATCCGATAATTTTAAGTTCATCCTTTTTCCCCGATATTATATCCCGGATACCGGAAAGCATCCGGGATAAGATTTTGTTTATTTTGCGTAAGCCTTGACGATGATCTTGTTATTATCAACGTAAGATTTGTCTATCGACAGTGTATATACGCCATTACCTAAGTCATCGATAGCTGCTTCTGTAGTTTCACCGTCTTTTACCATTATCACAGTATAGCTGCTGTCGCTGTTCTGTGTAAGTGAAACTTTTTCTTCAGGATTCTTCTGGATAGTAACTGTCTTGCCGATTTTCTCGAACTTAGCTGAGTTATACTGATACTGACCTGTTTCATCAGTATAGAAGTTAACAGTGTAATCGCCGTTTTCACCTGCTGTGAAGCTCTTGTCTTTAACATAGAATGCAGATAATAATCTGCCATCCCCGAACTTGGCAGTTACTTTATTACCTTCTTTTTTGATCCAGTAATTGTCATTTGCCTTATATTCGAATGATGCTTTTTCGAAAGATTCAGCTGTTCCGTTGAGCCAGTCGTAATCGATACTGCCCTTTCCTGTTATGTTCATCAGGTCATTGTTAGTCAGTTCGATGTCGAGAGCCTCGCCGTTTTTCTCGCCAGCAACTTTGTAATGGTCATAGTCTCTTGTATTGAGAGCGTATTCGTACTTGCTGCCTTTATCAGCTCCAAGCTTATCATACACTGTCAGCTTGTATGATGCTGATTTCTTGTATCCGTAGTGAGCTGTTGCCTTGATAGTAGCGGTACCTGCTTTTTTAGCTGTTACGACTCCGTTTTTGTCTACAGTTGCAACATTCTTGTTGCTGCTTGTGTAGTCAAGAGTTTTGCTGTACGGATATGCAGGCTTTGTAACAGATGCCTTTACTGTATCTGTAGTGCCTGACTGCATCTCATACTTGCCGCCTTTGACTTTTGCACTGTCGAATGCTATCGCTTCGACTGATTTGCGGATAGTCACTGTGCATGTCTTTTTGAGTTTCTTGTTTTCTTTTGAAGTAGCTGTCAGCTTCACTGTAGTCGACTTTGAATTCTTGTTGTTAGGAGTGATCTTCACTGAGCCCTTTGTAGCCTTTGAAGTGTTCAGCTTGGCGTACTTTGTGCTTGAAAGCTTGTAGCTTACACCTGCGTTGTACACGTTGCCAGGCATCTTGGCCTTGACTGATTTCGCTCCGTTTTTAGTATAAACTGTCACGTTGCTGAGCTTCAGTGACGGTTTGATCTGCTTTACCTTGATGGTGATAGTCTTCTTGACTTTCTTGTTTTTCTTTGAAGTCGCTGTGATCTTTACAGTACCCTTTTTCTTGCCTGTTACAACGCCCTTGCTGGAAACTGTAGCTATTTTTTTGTTGCTTGATTTCCATGTTACGGCCTTGCTTGCCTTGGCAGGTGATACTGACTTCACCTTTACGGTTACTTTACCTTTGATGTCTACTGTCTTGTAGTTTGCTGTAAGTGTTATCTTCTTCGGTTTCGCTGTAGCTGCATCAGCCTGAACTGCGAATCCGTATCCGAACACTGTGAATGCCATAGCAAATGCTACTATAAGTGTCATCACTTTTCTGAGTTTCATTAGTTCTGCCTTCCTTTCATCATGTATAGAATACTCTCCCCCGTACATCATTTACTTTATACGTAGAGTTCTTTAGAGTATAGCATATGCCCCGAAATTTTTCCAGTATGTGTGCACAAATAGCGCTGTAATTGTAATAATTAACACTTATGCTGCTATATCTGTATTCTGTGACGTGCTGCTGTCCGCTTTGCAGTGCTTTCCTTCGTCTGTTTCGCACTTTTCCATCGACTCCATGTTCCTTGTGCTCCACCACGCCAGCAGTATCGCCGCCAGTCCTGCCGAACCCTTGCCGATTATCATCGGCAGTATCATTTCTTTGTTGACACTGGCGGTGAATGCCAGATCATCGCCTATTATGAATGTACCGCTCACGACGAATGCGGAGTTTATTATCTTTCCACGGCTGTTCATGTCTTTCATCATGCTGCACATAGGTATGTGGTTGGCCATGCTTGCCACGACTCCGGCTGCTGCCACATCGTTCATTCCTGTCTTTGAGCCCAGCTTCATCAGCGGTTTTCTGAGCTTTCTGGTTATCACGCAGACCATCGGGAAGGCTCCTGCCAGCATTATAGCTATATGTCCGATTATATCAAAGCCTTCAGACAGCGGCGCCATGCCGGGTATCACCACGAAGCCTGTCAGCGTTTCAATTATAGCTGCCACCAGTGCAAAAGTTATGATCGATACCACAAGACCGCCGAACACTTTGAAGCCTTTTATCATTTTTTCAGGTACGAACCTGAGACCTGCTGCGACTGCCAGTGCGAATATTATCACAGGGACGAGATTCCTCATTATCATGGAAATCTCAAATCCTGCCGCCAGTCCTCCCAGTATGCAGCCCACCGGTATGGTCACCATACCGTAAAGCACGCCCTGGGCCATATACTGATAGTCTTTTCTATTCACTATACTTATAGCTACAGGTATGACGAAGACAATAGTATTACCCAGCATACCGCCCAGCAGTATACCGGAAAAGTTCGCTACATCTTCGTCTGCTGTCATTTCGTGAGCTATGGAGTACGCCCCCATATCCATGCCCAGGAAACTTCCTGCCATCATGGCAGGGTCTGCTCCCAGCAGCTCGTATACCGGACCTGCCACAGCCAGCAGCACTTTTGTCAGCACTGGTGCAAAGGACAGTATCCCCAGCATAGACAGTGCCAGTGCTCCCAGTGAACGGAAGCCTTCCTCGAACTCGTCTGCAAGGCCCAGGTTGAACCTTCTGTTCGTTATCCTGTCAAAGCCTCCCAGTATCATGAATACCACCATGATGTCTATAACGATCTGATTGAAACTGAAATGATCCACGATCTCACCACGCCTGATCGACGTAAAATACCTTTCCCCGGTCTTCCCGGACATATGACTGATTTGCTGTAAAATCAGTCCCTCTTTGAATCAACTTGCTATCTACATAGTATGAAATCGTGATGTCCGATTCAATGATTTATTTGCATAAAAGAGAGCATGAATTTGTCAGTTTTTTATTAATTTGCTTATTTTGTCGATTTTTTATAACTTATTTGCTCCTTTATTGCGATGTAAAGGTGCCCTCAAGCATCTTTATGCTCCAGTATCATCAGCGTATATCATACTGACTTGTACTCCGCATCCCGCTGTAAAATATACCCCCCTTAGATCCGGATCTTTGTTCTGAACGGGTCTCTCTGACAGCCATTATGCAGCATCTGCAAAGGCCAGGAATCACATAAACTACCGTCGTGGATATTGTGACCGGACATACCTGCGTGAGCCTAAAAACATCATATCCCACTTAAAATACATGCTGTAACATGTTATACTCTTATTATACGCAATTCACTTTATGACAGGGAGGCAGAAAATGTATACACACGATAAAATACCATCGGCATCACAGGAACTTTTTATCAAAGACATGGAGCAGGCTTGCAGCGAGGCAGCTCTTGTCAGAAAACCTATAGACCGCAGCACCGGCAAAGAATATGATAAATGT
The DNA here is from genome assembly GCA_934255435.1 of uncultured Clostridia bacterium. Classification (GTDB taxonomy): domain Bacteria; phylum Bacillota; class Clostridia; order Peptostreptococcales; family Anaerovoracaceae; genus Lentihominibacter. The sequence goes on from CAKQNZ010000013.1 coordinate 4,491, forward strand.
TCATATGCCTTTTTCCCCGGATGCCAGCTGGCTGGCGCCGAACCGGAGATCGTTGTAAAAGTTTATGATTCACTGCTGTTCCAGCATCCCGATACTGCCATATTCCTCCGCTGCTGCGGCGCACCGTCCGCCTGGGCTCAGGATAACGGCGTATCTTCAGAAATACTCAGTGATGTCAGACAGGAATGGGAGAACCTTGGAAAACCAACAATGATAATGGCATGTATGTCGTGCTGCAGGATATTCAGAGAGAACCTGCCTGAAATACCTGCCATCACGCTTTACGAAATGCTTGATGATCTGCAGATAAGCGGGGGCTGCAATACTGTGGACTACATCCTCTTCACTCCATCTTCCGCCCATGACGATGACAAGGTCATCGACGCTGTGTCGAAACTTGCAGACAGCATGGGTGCGACACTGCACCCTCCCTGTGAAAACACTGTATACACAGGATGCTGCCTCTGCGACGAATGTACCGATACGGTATCCGCTGCCGGAGACTACCCGTTCATCACATACTGCATCAGCTGCCGTGATATGCTGAAAAAAAGCGCCCGTGACGCTGTGCATATCCTTGAGCTTATATACGGCATGGGAGATTCCAACCAGCACATTAAGCATGAACACAAACACGATCACGGCCATGAAGATCATGACGACCATGAAGACGAAACGCCTGCAGTATCATCACCGCTTCCGACGCCGGAGGAAAGACGCAGGAACCGCATGGAGCTGAAACAGGCTCTGCTGTCACTTTTCTGGGACGAGTTCATCGAAATATGACAGCATCATCATTGATCTGGAATATAATTTTATACGGATAAGACTTTAACGGACTGCTGCACTGGTTATACCGCCTGATGATATGCAGTCCTTTTTTATGCATAGGGATCGTGATACCTCATCGGGATCATCGCCTGAGAAGCAGCCCTGCCAACAGCATCAGACAGCAATCCGGGTATCCGGGCTGACATTGATATGGCGAAAAACACATCGGTCCGGATATCAGACATTCAGCTTACAGGCTGGTGGCACCTGCATCTTCTGAAGATCCTCCGGCAGATCTCCGGTCGGTACTCTGGTATATATGCTGCGTTCCAATATCCGGAAAAATAAAAGTGCCCATGAGATAAACTCCGGTGGAGTCTTTCTCACAGACACTTTTAAAGCAAGTTTATAAAAAGCAATTATGAATTTTTATCTCATCTGTGATTATATAATAACACATTCTCAGGATAATGATGTTGTTTCAACAACATTTTTGCAAGTTTTTTTGTGTTTTTTTCATTTATTTTTGTTTTTTATTCCGTACACAAGTTTTTCAAGGTCTTTCCTGCCTGCTATCACCGGCACAGGGTACAACGGATTCGCTTCTTTGTCTGCCCATTCTGCGATTTTCGGGATATCTTCATCTCTGATGCATGGCAGATATTCCGGGATATCCATGAGGTGTCCGAGCTCACGTATGCGGTCTTTCAGCGCCTGTGCTTTATCTATGCCCATTAGCCCTGCTGCAGCTGCAAGCTGTGACAGACGCCCGTCTGCTGCCGGTCCGAAAAAGTCCAGGACATGCGGCAGGATCACAGCCATAGCTTTGCCGTGAGGTATCCCGTAAAGACCTCCCACTGCATGCCCTATGGCGTGTACATATCCCACGCATCCTCTCGTAAAAGCTCTCCCTGCGTAGAATGATGCCAGCTGCATGTTTTCCCTGGCCTGCATATCACTGCCATCGCAGTATGCCCTGTACAGACTGCTGTTTATGAGCCTGACAGCTTTCTCAGCTATTTCATCTTCAGCTGCGGTACTGTATCTGCCGTTGATATACGCCTCCACAGCATGGCACAGTGCATCCATTCCTGTATACGCCGTTATATCCGGTGGCAGACCTTTTGTCAGCAGCGGATCCAGTACACATGTATGGGGGATCAGCGTTGTATCGTTTATCGACTTTTTTCGATGAGTTTCGTGGTCTGTTATGACTGCAGCCATTGTAGCCTCTGAGCCTGTACCTGCCGTGGTAGGTACTGCCCACATATATGGTATCGCTTTGCGTCGTCTGACTCTGAGGACTCCCTGCAGCTGTGACACACTCCTGCCCGGTCTTGCGATACATGCTGCTATGGCCTTGCCGCAGTCCATGGGCGAGCCGCCTCCGAACAGCACGATACCCTGCGCTCCGCACTTCCTGTAAAGCTCCGCACCCTCCATGACCTGAAGGTCTGTGGGATCTGCCGTCAGCCTGTCGAATATCTCATATCTTATACACAGCTCGTCCATCCTGGCGAGCATGGGCTCCATGAGGCCTCTCTTTTTCATTCCCGGTCCTGTTACTATCATCACATGGTCAATACCTTTGTCTCTGATGTTGTCTGCTGCTTTCACACTTGAACCTTCGCCTCGTATCAGCTCAGGCACGTGCCATGGCAGAAAACACATTCCCAGCTTCATTACTGCCTGGAATGTCCTGCATACTGCTTTATTCATAATATTACTCCTGAAAAAACCCGGAACGTATCAACGTCTCCGGGTCCTGATATACTCTATGATGCTTTGCTGCAGCTATTCTATTACTCTTGTGACTGCCAGTATACTGCCGCACTCTCTGACACTTGAAACACATATGCCCTTGCTGGCATTGGCTGCATGGACGATCTTGCCGTTCCCCATATATATCGCTATGTGTCCATGATATGTTATCAGATCTCCCGGCTTCGCCTCGGCAAATGATATCTGCTTGCCTGCCTTGGCCTGGGCATATGCTGTTCTTGGCAAGGATATGCCGAATTTAGCGAATATGCTCTGTACGAATCCTGAGCAGTCCGCTCCGTTGGTAAGACTGGTGCCTCCGTATACATAAGGATTGCCACAGAATTGGAGTGCATAGTTCACTACTGAGCTTCCACTGCCGCTGCCAAGGATCTTTCCTTCTCCGCTGGTGCCCCATTCGGTATCCTTAGGTCTGTCCTTTGTACCTTTAGTCACTATCTTTGCAACAGCCTCTCTTACAACAGTCCTGTCTATCTCTTCAGCTGCTGTCACAGCGCCGTTTACGCTTGTCATGGCGTCGGTGACAATCTGGCTGCCGGCTTCCCCGCTACGTGTCACTTTGCTCTGGTCCTTGTAAAGTTTATCGCTTTCATCGTAGGTCTTGCCTGCATTTATTTTCTTCAGGCTGCCTTTTTCAGAATTTATCGTGACACTGAACAGGGGCTCTTCGCCGCTGTTCTTCTCAAGGACATAGTTCACAGCTTCCTTCTCTGTCATGACTTCAGGTGCTTCCTCAAGACGTTTGAGTTCCTTTGTCTCCACACTGAGTTTCTTGTCTATGACTATGGAGTTGATCTGTGCACCTTCCGGGGAGTATTCATCAATAACATCCTGAACGACATTCTCTGCAGTCTTCTTGTCTTTGACAAGAGCTATCTCCTTGCCGTCTGCCTTCAGCACATATGGTTCGGATATCTTGGTCCCGTCTGCATACACTGCATACGGCTTGGTCAGATCCAGAAAAACAACTACACCTGCCACCGCCAGTATCACTGCCAGTGATGCTATAAGCACAAATTTGCGATTTCGTATACTTTTGACCATGTGATTCTCTTTTCCTTAATAAACCCAAGTTGTAATTCAAAATACTATATTATTATACAGAAAACCACCCCGGTTTTAAATACAGAGGTGGTTTTTTTCACATAATCTTCAATTACATCTGTCAGTTTTAGTACTATCTTGCTGTCAGATGTATCATTTTGCTGAAAGAACTTCGTCGAGTTTTTCGATGAAAAGCTTCATCTGTTCTTCTGTTCCTGTATTGACACGTATCCATGTCTCCCAGCCCCAGAGGTATCCCGGACGGATAACTACACCCTTTTTCTGGAGTTCTTCGAATACAGGCTGGGACGGAACGCCGATGTTCATCCATGAGAAATTGGAGTACGATTTGAAGTACTCGAATCCTCTTTCTCTGAAGCAGCTTTCGAGATAGTCTATGGCTTTTTTGTTCTCAGCTGCCGCAAAATCCTTGTACTCGCTGTCCTTCAGAGCTGCTCTTGCTCCTGTCTGAGCCAGTCTGTTGACTCCAAGAGTCTGTCTGACTTTGTTCATCTCTCCGGCTATCTCCTCGGATGTGATGATATACCCGAGTCTCACGCCTGCGATGCCGTATATCTTCGAGAAAGTCCTGAGCACTACAGTGTTCGGACGTTTCTTCATCAGATCTATACTGTTTTTCGGATATTCGTCATAAAGCTCAGCAAACTCATAATATGCTTCGTCCATGATGATGACTACATCATCCGGCACTTTGCTTATGAATGCATCCAGTTCTTCCTGCGTAGCGATGTTGCCTGTAGGGTTGTTAGGATTGCATATATATATCAGCTTGGTCCTGTCGTTTATGTGTTCCAGGAATCCGTCGAAGTCGAATTTCTGTCCCTTGAACGGTATCTTGTGCGCTTTTCCGCCCATGAGTCCTACTGAAATATTGTATATGTCGAAAGTAGGATCTGTCACGATTATCTCATCGCCTTCGTTGATGAAAGTCAGGGCAATATCCCAGATGAGACCTTCGCCGCCGTTGCCTACGACGATGTTGCCCGGCTTCACATCAAAATGTTCAGCCAGTTCGCCTACCAGGTCATATGCGGAAGCTTCAGGGTAGAAGTTGATATGCTCCACTTCGTTCTTTATAGCTTCTATCGCCTTAGGTGAAGGGCCGAACTGGTTCTCGTTCGATGCAAGTTTTTCTATACGCTCAAGGCCGTAGTCTCTTCTGACCTGTTCGACAGGTTTGCCTGCCACATAGGGTCTGAGCTGGGCCAGCTGTTTTCTGAATAAATCTTTGCTCATTTGTTTCTCCTTGGCTGTTATTTCCCCTGTTTCTTCTCTATCCTGTCAGTACCCATGTATCCTCTGAGGGCTTCTGGTATCACAACTGAGCCGTCTGCCTGCTGATAGTTTTCCAGAATAGCTGCTACTGTCCTGCCTACTGCCAGTCCTGAGCCGTTGAGGGTGTGTACGAATTCCGGCTTGCCTTTTGTTTCCGGTCTGAACCTGATGTTGGCTCTTCTCGCCTGAAAATTCTCGAAGTTGCTGCATGAGGATATCTCGACGTATCTGCCGTAGCTTGGCATCCATACTTCGATATCGTATGTCATCGCTGATGAGAATCCCAGGTCTCCTGTGGAAAGTCTTACGACTCTGTACGGTATCTCAAGCTTCTTCAGCACATCTTCTGCCGCTGCTGTCAGTGACTCCAGCTCATCATATGAGTTCTCAGGTTTTACGAATTTCACCATCTCCACCTTGTTGAACTGGTGCTGTCTGATGAGTCCTCTGGTATCTCTGCCTGCGGAGCCTGCTTCTTTTCTGAAACATGGCGTGTATGCTGTATAATATACCGGCAGTTCGCTCTCATCAAGGATCTCGTTCATCCTGAGGTTCGTGACAGGTACTTCTGCTGTAGGTATCAGGAAAAAGTCTTTTGCAGGCACATGGAACATATCATCTTCGAATTTAGGGAGCTGTCCTGTACCTGTCATGGCGTCTCTGTTCACCATGAACGGAGGGAGTATCTCTGTGAACCCGTGTTCCTCCGTGTGGAGATCCAGCATGAAGTTTATCACAGCTCTTTCCAGCTTTGCTCCAGGACCTTTATATACAGTGAATCTTGTCCCTGCTATCTTTGAAGCTCTTTCAAAGTCCAGGATATCAAGCTCCGTTCCGATATCCCAGTGGGCTTTCATCTCAAAGTCAGCCTTTGCAGGTTCGCCCCATTTTCTCAGTTCCACGTTGTCTGAATCGTCTGCTCCCACCTGTACATCTTTGAAAGGTGTATTAGGTATCTGCAGCAGTGCGTTTCTGAGGTTTTCTTCGACTTCACTGACCTTACCGTCAAGTACTTTGATATCCGCAGAAAGCTTTCTCATCTCGGCCATAAGCTCAGTGGTGTCCTTGCCTTCTTTTTTCATTACAGGTATCTTCTTCGAAGATGTACTCTGTCTGTTTTTCATCTGCTCTACTTCAGCAAGCAGCGCACGTCTTTCTTTATCGTATTCTCTTACCCTGTCTATACCGTAATCGCCGTGACCTCTGGACTCTACTGCTTTCTTCACATTGTCGAAGTCATCACGTATTCTCTTGATATCAAGCATTTCAATCCTCCGCTTTTATCTAAAATAAGTTTTTCTTGTATGTTATGTAAAGATCTCTGAGCTCTTCGACTTTTGCCTGCATCTCAATCTGCAGATCTGATGCTGTATCGTAGTCTTTGCTGTCCAGGGCCTGTACTATCTTTGACATCAGACACTTCTCGTCAAGAGTGTCTCTGCCCAGCTGGTTCCTGAGTCTCTGTATCATTTCCCAGTAGTGTCTGTCATAGTCCACACAGTCCAGATCATCGTGAGCCTTGCTGCATGATCTGAGCAGATCCATGTTGTCCGGGATTATCCTGTTTCTGAGCTCCATGACCCACTGTTCCAGTACAGCTTCTCTGTATGATTCCAGTGTCAGGTCTGTCATGACGTCGTCCCGTCTGAATATGTCCAGTTTTTCAGGATATTTGTCGAATGCACAGATATTTTCCCATACTGTATTAGGTGCCTTGCCGAAAAAACAGTCTCTTTCATCCTGTGTATATTCTTCGAAAACGTCTTTTTCACTTCTGTACACTCTGTCTTTTTCGAGGTAGAAGTCATCTTCGCCGTATTCCTTGGAAATGGACTTTTCAAGTTCATCAGGCGTCTTGCCGTTTTCAAGAGTCTCCTTGATACCATCCAGCATCGCCATGTATGAGGCGGCCATGACAAGGTATGTATTGCTCTTAGGGTTAGGCGCTCTGAGTTCGAATCTGGTAGCCATCGGATTGCCGATCTCTCTTACCAGGCCTACCAGTACTGTCCTGTTTCTCGACGGCAGCTTGGCGCTGTGTCCCAGCGACGTCACTGTGCAGACAGGTGCTTCGTATCCAGGCTTGAGTCTGTTGAGGGAATCATTGCTGGAGCTTACGAACGGATTAACAACATCGTAGTTTTTGAGCAGTCCCATGAGCGCTCCGAATCCTACAGGGCTCATGAAGTCTTTTTCAGGCTCTGCTGTAGAGAATACATTCACCATCCTGCCGTCTTTCAGCTTTGCTGCAACGCCCATATGCGTATGTTCGCCGTTTCCTGCTACGCCTTCCATCGGTTTTGCCATGAAAGTGACTTCAAGTCCATATGTCCTGAATATATCTCTGACAACGTACTTGATATGGTTCTCGTTGTCGGCTGCCTGTACAGCTGACGAATATTTCCAGTCTATCTCCAGCTGCTCCATGACATGGTCGTAGTTTCCGGAGTTGCCCAGTTTGGCTTTTACACCGCCTACTTCCTTGTGTCCCATCTCCATCTCGAAACCGTACTTCTGCAGTACCAGCATCGCTTCTTCAAGAGCTGTCCTTACCGGTCCTGTAGTCCTCTTCCAGTACTGCTCCTTGAGCATCTGTGCTGTGGAAAGCTGCTCTCTGTCGGCATCATCGTCCGGTGTTTTCACCCAGAACTCCAGCTCTGTGGCAGCTGTTATGGAAAGGCTCTCTATATCATCCACGCTGTCTATATCGAGATATTCGAATACATATGGATTCTTTCTGAGCAGATCCATCAGATCCTGCTTGAAGTTGTATATGGCATCTCTGAGTATCACTCTTGAGCCTACTCTCGCAGAATCATTGTGCACCAGAGACGACGGTATCCTCAGTGTTCCTACCGGAAGGCCTGTCACCGGATCCGGATAGTTGAAGTTGTGATCGACAAACCAGTTCACTGTCGTATCCGGTATTATATCCACTTTCGCATTGTTCAGTTTTGCTATCTTCGGTAATACTACACTCGATCCATCAGTCTGTACACCGTCTCTGAGGAATTTGCCTATATCTTTAAGAAATTCCTCTACCGGTATCTTCTCGTCGGTATCGTGTCCGCCAACGTCAATTCCAACCAGGGAAACGAATTTTACTTCAGGATGTGCCTTGAGTATTTCGGTGATCTCCCCCTCGCTGTGCTTATCGGCCGGCAGGGTATATAACATTTTGTCCAAATCGTACTTGAGCATATATCTGCCTCCTTTGTTTTGTATTTTATTTGTAAATCATGGACTGTTTACTAAAAAGCAGGACACTTCCCGCCGACTTATCCAGCGACAGGAATGTCCTGACCTGTTTATTTATTTGCCTAACATATCGAGATACTTTTCAAGCTCCTTGAGATGATCGCCATATCCCGACCAGTCTCCGTTCTTCTGGGCTTTCTGTGCATCGCTGAAAGCACTCTGGGCTTTCTTGATTATCTCGCTCTGGCTCAGAGTCTTGTCGTTTTTGTTTCCGGCTGTACTACCGCTGCTGCCTCCGGAAGTTTCTTCGACACTGCCTTCGCCGAACAGTTTGTTCAGTGCTTCAGCAAGTGTTGACTCATATGCGATATTGTCATTGTATGCCACTATGATACGCTTTACTTCCGGTATGCTGGAATTAGTCGCTTCCAGATATACCGGCTCTATATAGAGCAGTGAATCTTCGATAGGTACAACGAACATATTACCTCGGCTGTACTTGGAGCCGGATGAGTCCCAGAGAGAAAATTCTTTTGATATTTCTGTATTCTGGTCTATCTGGGCCTCCACCTGCATCGGTCCGTATACCGTCTTGCTTTTAGGCATCTGATAAAGTATCAGCTCTCCGTAATTGTCGCCATCATTCCTTGCGACCAGAAGACCCATGAGATTTTTCTTCTCATTCGGCGTGAACGGTATGGAGCTGACGAATTCCGCCTGCTTCTCTCCCGGCAGCTTCATGATGTAGTAGTTAGGCTTCATCGCCTGTTCCTCCGTACCGTATATCTCGCTGGAGATCTGCCAGAGGTCTTCATCCTGATAGAATACTTTGACATCGTTCATGTGATATCTCTGATACACCTTCGCCTGTATGTTCAGAAGAGTGCTCGGATATCTTATATGTGCCTTTATACCTTCAGGCATCTTGCTGAAATCCTTGAAAAGATCCGGGTATATCTTTTTGAAAGTCTGCGCTATAGGGTCTGTGTCATCCACGATATAGTAATCGGTGGTGCCGTTGTATGCATCTATAACAACTTTGACAGAATTCCTGATGTAGTTCGTCGTGCTGCCTTTCTCTGAATCATACGGCTCGGAATAAGGGTACATGGATGTGGAAGTGTATGCATCTATGATCCAGTACAGCTTGCCGTCCACAGTCACCATGTACGGTGAATCATCATAAGAAAGATACGGCATTATCTTGCGTACTCTTTCTTTGATGTTCCTGTTCACCAGTATCTTCGAATCGCTCTTGATATTGCTGGATACCAGCATCTTGAGACTGCGCTCCTTCACTGCGAACATGAATCTGTTCAGCGGGTTCAGCTTTATCCCGGCGCTGCCTTCGTATCTCGTGTACTTGTTGGTGTTGCCGTCCGGATAGTCGAATTCATCTTCCGATGTATTGGCCAGCGTGTAGTTGTTGGTCAGTTCACCGAAATATATCTCCGGCCGTGTTATCTTGATCTCGCTGACGTCGGATTCCGGCGGTATGCCGCCTATGAGCATATCCGGCTGTCCGCTGGCGGTTATCTTGTCTACTCTCGACAGCGTTATGCCGTATCCATGAGTGTATTTGAGATGCTTGTTGAGCCAGGTGTCGTGTATCTTTGATTCGTCTATTTCTCTTGCCGACAGGAAAGTCTGAGTGTATTCACCGTTGACCATGTATCTGTCGACATTGACATCGTTGAAATTGTAATACTGTTTGATGTTCTGCAGCTGGTTGTAGTAAGTCCTGGCAGGGTCATAGTCGTTTATCCTGATGTTTGAGATGGTATCCATATTGTTGCTGATATCATCGCCGTCCAGGTCCGAGCTTGCCTTGAAAGTCTTGCGGTCCACACCGTCTATGCCGTAGGCGTACTGTGTATATTCTATATTCCTCTCAAGGTATTTGCTTTCTTTGTTTATTTCATCAGGCGTTACAACAAGGTTCTGCACAAGTATACCGGCACCTGCTCCGAGGAGACTCACGCATATCATGACAACAGGCACTGCTGCGACAGCCTTCACGTTACGCTTCGATATGCCTGCTGCAAAGCCTATGGCTGCCAGCACTGAAAGTCCCATCAGTATCCTGTATACCCAGAGCGTCACATTGACGTCTGTGAAACCGGCGCCATATACAGTGCTGCTGCTGCTTCCGAAAAGCATATCGTACTGTTTCAGGAAAAAATGTACTCCCACCATTATGAAAAAGAGCACTCCTACGATGGTGAGCTGTTTTTCTGCAATGGATATGAGCATCCTGAAGTTCCTGTCGTCCAGCTGTCTTTTCGGTCTGCGGCTTTTCTGTCCTCCGAAGATACCTCCTGCGAACTTGCCGAATATATCTCCGGCATTGCCAGAGCCTCTGCCGTCAGACTGTGTATCACTGCTGTCTGTTCTGACCTCCTCGAATACCTGAGGCGGTCTCATAGAAAGAAGGATCACATAATAGATGAGTGTCAGCGCTGCAAATGCTATGAGAAGAAGTATTATTATCTGATTGAGTTCTTCTATGAATGTCAGCCTGAATATATAGAATGCATTATCCAGACCGAACAATGGATCCTTGATATCAAAGTCCGTACTGTTGCTGAACTGCAGGAACTGGAACCACAGCTTCGTCACAGCAAAATATGTCGTGATGATGCCGTAGACTGCAGCAAGTCCCCATGTGATCAGGTTCAGATGGAAATGATCAGTTTCGTGATTCGATTTGACTTTTTTGAAATATCCTCTCTTGAGGAATTTGAGATAAACATACGCCAGGAATGTGACGATGATAAATGCAGGTATCCCTATCTTGAGCTGTGTGAACAGCTTAGTGAAGAATACCGAAACGTAATTCAGTTCTCTGAACCAGAGAAAATCTGTAAGGAATCCTATAATAGCGAGAAACAGCAGTATGATGACCACCACTGCCACGATCAGCCCCTTCAGGCCCAGTCTTCTCTTTTTACCTTCTTTTTTCAATAGTCCCCTCCTCTATACTTTTATACTTTATAGCGGGCTGCCATTTTCATAGTAAATTTCTTTTCAGGATACATAGAGTATACAAGTTCTGTTTCTTTGTCGCCTATGACTTCCTTGACCCAGACATAGTAGTTGCTGCCTGCCTGTCTGATCTCGCCGATCTCAAGTTTTTTGAACTCCCCGCTGGTCTTTTTGTTTTTGAGCTTCGATGTCTGCTTGTAAAGCTTCATATTGCTGTCTATCATATCCAGCACCGACTCGTCTCCTGAATTCATCAGGTCATAGCGCCTTGATTCGAACTCGATGATTTCTCCTACGACCTCCTGGTCATAGTATACAGGATAGTTGTCTTTATCTCTGCCCCACTCAACTACGGTCATAGGCTGGGAAAGCACCAGATCCGATACTTTCCCATCCCTTTCGTCATCGTAACTGAGATCCGCATTATATACTATTTCCCCGATGTTGCTGTTTATATTCCTGTCTTTCTCACTGTTTATGAGATCTGTCTTGTCTTCTTTCGGTTTCGTTCTGGCCTGGGCCGCTGCAAAGCTTACCTGCTGTTCATCTCCTGATATAAGTGATATCACTTTGTTTATCTGCTGATCCACGAACTCTGCAGCTTTGCTTTGTGAAGCGAATACCCTTATGCCTATGCATACCAGTTCGAAGGCCAGTATGATTATCAGGAGCACCAGGACGATCTTCAGCACTATCCTGCCTTTGCCGCCTTTGCTGTCGCCCTCATAGTCGTCTGCCTCTGCTACTGCTCCCAGATCGCTGTCATCTGCAGGCTTCCCGGCTTTTTTAGCAGCTTTCCTGGCTTCTTTGGCCTGCTGCTTTTCAAGACGTCTCTGTTCCTTCTCTCTTTTTCTTATTTCCTTAGGAGTCAGCTCTTCGTCGTAAAAATCGTCATCATACTGATGCTGAGCCTGCTCTCTCTGCTGGTTTATGTATGCTGCAGCTTCTTCATTGCCGTAGCTGTCGAAATCATTTGATGGAAGTGCGGACATTTTTTCTTCATGAGGCACCACTATAGTGTCTGCCGGTTTGTGTCCTGCTTCGGCCTCAGGGTGTATAGGCGGCATCTGTCTTGTTGCCGTCATAGGTACTTCCTGCTGTACAGGTTTGTTTTCCTGGACTGTTTCGAACTGGCTGAGCAGATCTTCGAGGTCCTCTTCCTGTCCGTTATGCGCTGCCGGAGCCGCATCCATGTCGTCTGCAGGCGTTCCGAAGAACTCGTCTCTTGCTGCTGCATCAACTACAGGCTTCATCGTTTCCTTTGAAAGCATCTGTGTAGGCTCTGCCACACCTGCCAGTACAGCCTCCTTGTCCACAACTCTTGTCATGCCCATGTCACTGCCGCTTGAAAGCATCGTTTCTCTGCCTGTTACCGGTTTCTGAGGCTCAGGTTTTGCTGCCGACTCGTTTTCGAAGCCTGCAAAGAACTCGTCTCTGGCCTTTGCCATCTCGTTTATCTGATTCCTTGTAGCACGGTGAGCTTCTTCGACCTCGCTGCGAGGGTTTACGGAAGGCTTTCCTGCACCTGCCTTGATGCCTGCAACTGCTGCACGTATCTTTTCTTCTTCTTCTTTCTGCATACGTGCGGTCTGCTCCAGAACACGTCTTACTTCTTCCTGTGCCACAGCCTGGTTCGCTTCTTCAGTGATGCGCTTCTGCTCCTCTTCGAGCTTCTGTCTTGCCTCTTTTTCTGCGAATTTTCTCTTCTGCTGCTCTGCCTTGAATCTGGCTTCGGCTTCAGCTGCAAGTCTTGCCTCCTGCTGAGCCTTTATCCTTGCTGCTTCACGCTGTGCTTTAAGGTCTGCTTCAGCTTTTATCCTGGCTTCTTCCTCAGCACGCAGCCTTGCTTCTTCGGCTGCCTTTATCCTGGCCTGCTCCTCTTCACGGAGCCTTGCTTCTTCTTCTGCTTTGAGTCTGGCTTCCTCGCGGGCTTTTATCCTGGCTCTCTCTGCTGCAAGAGCCTCTTCTTCTGCCTTTTTCCTGGCTATCTCAGCCAGCCTTGCAGCCTCTTCCTCTTCTTTTCTCTTCTGCTCAGCTTCCTGTCTTGCTTTTTCGATGGCAGCGAGACGTTCTTCTTCGGCGATGCGCTTTGCCTCACGCTGTGCCTCCTGCTCCTCTATCCTTCTGAGGACGTCGGATTCGAAAGCCTTCGGCTTATATGGCTTGTTTATCCCCTCCGCCTCGAGAAAATCATCCATTGTAGATGTCTCGTGCCTTGTCTGGAACCTCTCGTCAGCCCTTTCGTCAGCTGCGGAAAGTTCCTGCTGGAGTGCATTGCCCTGCTTCACCTTGCGGTATTCCCTGTCAAGGAGCTGCTGGAATTCTTCGTTTTTCCTGTTGAATGTATAGAACTTGTCGATCCTTTCAGAAGCGCTCATGCTGTCAGCAGGTTTCGAGGTTTCTCCGAAAATAGATTTCTCAAGATCCTGATCTCTCAGCACATCTTCCTTATGATCTTCGTTCAGACCTTTGAACATCAGATCATTGTCATCCTTCTGTCCGTAAAGGCTGTCTCTGCCATCCATTATATCTGACGGCCTGGCGTGCCAGTTGAAATTCACATCTTCTGTTTTTTCTACCCTGTCTCTGCTTGGATAATCACCAACGTCCCATGGTACATCTTCGATTACCGTTTTTCTTGGTGCTTCGTATGGTACATCCGCTGCAGCCTGTTCGTGCAGAGAGCTCTCCTGAGTACCATTCATCTCTTCGAGATGTTCCGGCGTCCCGGCTGCAGTCTGCGGTTCTGATTCCACAAGGGTGCCGCACTGACTGCAGAATTTTGCTCCGTCTGCAATCTCACATCCGCAATTTTTACAATACATTAGATTCCTCCTTCTGGACGTTTTCATTCTCTTATCAAAGTTTCCAATTCCGATACCGTATAGGTCCTGCCGCTCCTTCCGGTGCTGTGCTGACCTGTGGCATCTCTCATCATCTGCTGTTCCTGTAATCTGAACCAGTCATCGCCAGATACATACTGACTTCCTGTTTCTCTGAAATCCATATCCTGATCTATAAAATCAAGATTTATCTCTCCACCTGTATCTGTGCTGCTGTCTGCATACGCAGCGCCGTACATACCGCTGCTGTACATATCAGCACCTTTATCTGCAAAAGATCCGCTGCTGTATCCATCAGGGTGCCATGCCGCCGATGGACCTGCATTCCGGCTTTCATGATCCGGCACACTATACTGCCTGCTGTCTGTATATAGATCTGCCTGCTGTCTGCTCTCCGGTACATATGCATCCTGCACTGCCACTGTCTGCTGCGGCTGAGGAGGCGCCTGTGCCGGTGATGCGGGCTGCTGCCCTGTGTACTGCGTGCGGGCATCCTGGATGCTACTTTGTTTCAGAAGCTCCTCTGCCACCAGCTCGTTGTTCTCTGTGAGCCCGTCTCTTATATTTATCAGCGTATCTTCGATAAATCTTATGCTGTTGGTCCTCATCTGCGTTTCACGCTTCCAGAGTATGAATATCACCACAGATATCGCCGCAAAGAACATGAGTGCGGCAACAACTGCTATCTGAATACCCGTCATGATTTTTCTCCTGTTTTCCATAGTGACAAAGTGTTTCTGCCGTCAAAACAAAAACACAAATGCTTATAGACCTTGATATTATACTATACATCCGCTCTAATTTCAAATAATATAGACAAATTAACACAACTATCCTCCCATTTTATGTCATTACCGGCGTTCTGACGCCTTTATACGACAGAAAACTGAATATATGGGGAATATCAGTCCAATATACTCCGCAAAGGTCCTATATATGGAATTTTTTGCGACGGTAAAACAGTAAATAATATAACAGTATCATCTTTTTTGCAAAATACAGCAAAATAATACAAAAAAACAAGCCATTCAATAACCATTTTTGTTGTTTGTACAACATCATCGATGTCGATATTGTTGTAATATAATATCAGGCCGGGGGACCACAATAGTACAAATGGAAAGGCATCTTTTTTTCCACCTCCCCTGCCACTAGGGCAGCACATTTGTAATGTATTGCTATAACTTCTGACTAAGGCATGTTTTGTAACTTCCGACCTCACAAAACATGCCATTCTTTTTAATCAAGTAAAAAAAGCGGCTCCGGACTGTTTCGCCCGGGGTCGCTTTCAACTTCATTCTCATGCTTCTGTACTGCCTTCCCAGGTGCCGACTTTTTTCTTTCCTGAACTTTCATCGAACCAGTGAGTAGTAACTGTCTTTGCTCTTGTGAAGAAACGATATCCGTCTCTGCCAAGCACATGGAGATCGCCGAAGAAGGAATCTTTGTTTCCGGAGAACGGGAAGTATGCTGTCGGTACAGGTATGCCTACGTTGATACCCACCATTCCGCCGTCTGTCTCCATGGCGAACCTGCGGCTGTAATATCCGCTCTGGGTAAAGATGCACGAACCGTTGGCAAAAGGATTTCCGTTCATTACTGCGATGCCTTCATCGAAATCCTTTACACGCTTGACGCAGAGTACTGGTCCGAATATCTCACAGTTACCTACAGTCATATCTTTGCTGACATGATCCAGTATCGTCGGGCCTATGAAAAATCCGTTTTCATATCCCGGAACAGTTATGTCACGTCCGTCCAGCAGCAGGCTGGCGCCTTCATCCAGGCCTTTCTGTATCCATGACAGGATTTTTTCCCTGTGAGATGCACTGACAACAGGTCCCAGATCAGTCTCCTCATCGTATGCACAGCCGACTTTAAGGGCTGCCGCCTTTTCTTTCAACAGTGCAGTGAATTCATCTGCGATGCTCTCCTGGACGCATACCACCGGCAGCGCCATACACCTCATTCCGGCACATCCGTATGCAGCATTGATGACAGTGTTTGCTGTTGCCTCCAGGTCACAGTCCTCCAGCACCAGTGCATGGTTCTTTGCTTCAGTCTGTGCCTGTACACGCTTGCCGTGAGCTGCAGCTTTGGAATATACATCTCTGCCTACGCCTGTAGTCCCTACGAAGGTGACAGCCTTCACCCTCGGATCTGTAAGCAGTATATCAGCTTCGACACGGCTGCATGTCACAAGATTCACAATGCCTTTCGGGAATCCTGCCTCCTCGTAGAACAGCTCCATTATACGCATCGCTGTCAGCGGAGTCTGGGAGCTTGCCTTGAGCACTACTGTATTGCCGCAGGCTATGGAGATCGGGACCATCCAGCCCCATGGTATCATGGCTGGAAAGTTCATCGGTACGATACCGGCGGTCACTCCCAGCGGGAACCTGTAGCTTGAAGTATCATATCCGCCTGTAACCTGCATCGCAGCATCGCCCTGTATCATTGCAGGCATGGCACAGGCTTCTTCCGTCGGTTCGATGGCTTTCTGCACATCGCCCCTTGCCTCGTTTATATTCTTGCCAAGCTCCCTGGCGCAAAGCCTTGACAGCTCTTCTTTGTGAGCGCAGAGGACGTCCCTCCATCTGAAAAGGTATTGCTGACGTTTCGCTGCAGACAGTCCTGACCATCCCGGAAACGCCGCCTGAGCCGAAGCGATGGCTTCCTCCACTTCTCCGGATGTACAGCACGGTACCCTGGCGATGATTTCTCCTGTGCTGGAGTCTGTCACGTCCATGTATTTTTCACTTGCCGATTCTTTCCATTCACCGTTCACACAGTATCCCGTTTTCCTGATTTCTTTCATGACTGGCCTCCTTTGGTCATCACATCTTGATTTATGTGCATATCGTATCACCGCACATATCTGCAGTCAATAACATTCCGGTGGTTTTCTGAGTATTTTGTGGTCATTTTTATAATCTTTGCACCAAAATATACTCATATTCAAGATAATATGCGGTGATATCATGATATATTATTGATTTTTCATGACAGTTACACTACAATATTCTCAGAATCAAAATGGCTTCGCCACGTATTATCATATGAAACTTTTGTTGATATTTCCTATGTTATAAAAAAGCTGCTGCAGCATATCAGAAAGATCGGAGGTCATCATGAAGGCAGCACGGATAGATGAAATCGAAAGATACATCACGGCAAACCGCTCGGTTTCCCTGGAGGAACTTTGCGGGAAATTCGGCATATCCAAAAGTACCGTACGCAGGGATATCGACACCCTGGCATCAGCCGGAAAGATCCGCAAGGTATATGGAGGCGTTTGTGCGCCTGATCCCGGTACTGCACATATGCCGCTTCTGCCTTTTGAAGAACGCAGCATCCGGAACCACGAAGAAAAGCTTGCTATCTGCCGGAAAGCGGCGTCCATGGTCGATCCCGGCGATGTCATTTTCATAGATACCGGAACCACCTGCATACACATGATAGAATATCTTGCAGATATCCCCTGCACTGTGATAACTAACAGTCTGAACGTGGCGCTGAAGGCGCTGCCTCATGGAAACATCACGCTCATCACTGCACCCGGACGCCTCAACAGGAAAACATGGTCCTTTGCAGGCCATGACGCCGGCGAATACCTGAGCACCCTGAATATACAGAAAGCATTCATGGCAGCAACAGGCCTCACTGTAAAAAGCGGTCTTACGAATGCTTCAGAAGATGAATACACTGTGAAAAAAAACGTCTGCCGCAGCAGCAGTCATATCTACCTTCTGGCTGACCACGAAAAATTCGGCAAAGCAGCACTTTATACATACTGTCAGCTGAAAGATATCACCGGGATAGTTACGGACTGCCCTCCTCCTGATGAATTCGAAGTATACTGCCGTACAGAGGGGATAGAGCTCATATACTGACAAACTGCCGGGAAAGGAGAGCCCGATGATCGATATAGATACATTTGAAAAGATACTGGATGATGTGGCAGGCGAGCTTCCGAAAGAGTTTTACAGAGAGCTCAACGGCGGTATACTCCTGCTGCCCCAGGCAAAGATAAGTCCCTATGCAGTGGCAGACGACCTTTATATCATGGGCGAGTACGTTGTCAGCAGCTCCATGGGACGCATGATAAGGATATATTACGGTTCTTTCGAAAAGAACTGCTCG
>CAKQNZ010000014.1 GCA_934255435.1 uncultured Clostridia bacterium
GCCATCAGCAGGTGCGACCTGCATGATCAACCGGAAAAAGGCTCTCCCCACCAGTCTTGCAATGGCTCAGTCGTCTATCTCCCATTTGAGGATATTTCCTGTTGCACCATCGATCTCGAAGTCGTATTCATAGCCGTTGTAGTCAAGTTCGCCTTCATACTCGATCCGGCCGTCGTCGTATTCACATTCCAGCTCACTGATATCCTTCTTCGCAGCTCCGGGAACACGTTCCAGGACTATCGATATCACTGCGTCCATGCCGATATCTCTGTTGCTGCCGGAACTGGAACTGCTGTCGTGCTGCGATGTCTGAGACTGCACTGCCTGATCATCAGACGTGACACTGTTCGTATCTGACGACGGTACCGTGTTCCTGGCATCCCGGCTGCTGCATGCGGAAAGACCGGCTGTAAGGCTGCAAGCCACCACCACAGTTATCATTATGATAATCATTCGTTTCGAAAAATTTTTCATCTTGTTCTCCATCCTGCCGATATCCCACCGGCTTCTTTTCACCAAATCGACCATACCGTCCGGTGCAACTTTTGCATCAATCATCCCAGCTGCCGCCACTTGGCATGATCTTCACGCTGCTGAACCCTGACTATACCACTGGCACATGTCATCTGTCACCGGCTTCCACATCACTGACCTGCTGCATTATTCCCATCGCCCGTATCCTCGCTTCTAAACGGCAGCATGAATGTAAAACAGCTGCCTTCGCCGGGTGTGCTCTGTGCTTTGACCTTTCCTCCCTGTGCTTTGGCCAGCGTTTCCACCATGGAAAGTCCCAGCCCGTAGCCGTCGCTGCTGCGGGAACGGTCCGCCCGAAAAAACCTTTCCCAGATGTGCTCCATGTCCTCGCCGGATATACCCGGTCCATTATCCTCCACGCTGCAGCACGCCATCTCCCTGCCATCGCACTGCTGACGGCTCAGACTCAACTGTACATTTCCGGTGCCGTCCTCTGCAACGCCGTATTTCATCGCATTATCCATCAGGTTCAGTATCATCCTGATCAGCATCGTCTCATCGCCGGTGACATGGATCCCCGGCTGCACATCCGCTTCAACAGTCACGCCTTTCTCCTCTGCCAGACATCTCTGCTGCTCCGCTATATCCTCGCACAGCGCACTGAGGTCGATGTCTTCTTTTTCCACCACAAGACGGCCCGAATCGCTTCTTGCAAAAGTAAGCAGCCGGTCCACCAGCCCCGACATCCTTCTGGCCTCACGGTTTATGACCTGCAGAGCCTTTTCACGATACGCTGCATCCTCCAGGGCATACTCGCTCTGGGAGATCATCACCGCCAGCGGCGTCCTGAGTTCATGGGAAGCGTCCGATGTGAACTGTTTCTCATCATTGAAGGATCTTTCCAGCCTGTCGAACATGCTGTTGAAAGTCCTGCCCAGCTGATATATCTCATCGTGTCCGTCGCCCAGCTCTATCCTTCTGGAAAGGTCGGCGTCACGGCTTATCTCTTCTGCAGTGGCTGTCATCTCACGCACCGGTCTGAAACTTCGTTTCGACAGGATATATCCGCCAATGGCTGCGATGAGCATCAGCAGCGGAAACCCGATGAATGACAGCCTCATCATGAATGCAAATGTACTTTTCTGCGCAAAGTCCCTGACTATACCTCTGACCCATATCTGCCTGCCGTCCACACTGAAAAGGCTGTCGTACAGATACCACACTTCGTTGTCATCACCATCCAGACTCCGGAGTTTTCTGTCATTCAGCTCAGGAAACTCAGCGATCTCTATGGGTCTGCGGCCTTCCACCAGTGTCCCGTCCAGCTCGTACACACTTATATACACACCGTCATCGTAAAATTCCAAATCCTTGTCTATGATGAAATCACTGCCGGATGCACTGATCTCGTCGCTGGCGTCCCGCACCGCATCCCGCAGCTTTGTCTTTGCAAGCTCGCTGGCTCTGGTACTTCCCGTGTATATCATGACCCCGAAGAAGCAAGCGGTTATTATTATCATGAAAAGTGTATACCATATGGTTATTTTTCCTGTTATCGATCTTATCTTCATAAAAATATCCTGACCTGGTCCTCCTGCAGTGTCTACTTTATGATATATCCTGCACCTTTTACGGTCTGTATTTTCTTTTCATCAAAATCCTTGTCTATCTTGCGGCGGAGGTGATACATGTAAACGTCGATGACGTTGGAACCCCCGTCATAGTCGTAGTTCCATATATGGTTTGACAGCTTGTCCCTGGAAAGCACTCTGCCCTGGTTCTGCATTAGGTATTCCAGGATGTCGAATTCCCTGGCAGTGAGTTTTATTTCCTTTCCGCCTCTTGTCACTGTCCTGGATGCTGTATCCAGCGTCAGGTCTCCTGATGATATCACGTTGCCGGCACGCTCGCCCCCACGCCTGACGATAGCCCTGACACGTGCCATCAGCTCGCTGAAATCAAAGGGTTTCACAAGGTAGTCGTCTGCTCCGGCATCAAGTCCTGCCACACGGTCCTCCACAGTGCCCATTGCAGTCAGCAGCAGCACCGGCGTGTTGTTCCCGGAGGCACGCATTTCTCTGAGCACCCCTATTCCGGTGATCCCCGGCAGCATTATGTCCAGGATGATCCCGTCGTATTCAGCACATCTTATGAAATCCAGAGCATCGTCTCCGGTATAGCATGCGTCCACGCTGTAATGTTCGCTTTTGAGTTTCCTGACTATTATTTCATTCAGATCCTTCTGATCCTCTACTACAAGTAATCTCATGATCGTCGCTCCTCTCGTCGTTTATATTATATCAGCGCAAAATTAAAATCGCATTAATACCAGCAAAAATGTTATCCACATAAATACTTTACAAATCGATCTGGCACATACTCCTCCCCGCTATTCTTTGAGATCCACGTGAACATGTGACAGCATATGGGCAGCCAGGACCGATCAGAGCCTGGACATATATAAACACCTGGACACCCTGTGAACGACAGTTCCATATTCCATATAAAGTGCAGTTTTCGACCGTATCGGGATATACGACGCCAGCTGCATGAAAAGATACCGTATCATATATAGTCACAGGCTCTCCGATATTTCCCCTTGCCCCCGCCCGAAAAATGGAGTATACTGTTTCACAGTCAGGTCTATATACAACAGCGGGCAGAAGTATCCACGATGCAGCCCTGCGATATCAGCAAAGACCTGCAAAACAAAACAGAATAAGACAGTTCGGAACCATCCTGTCTCTAAACAAAACTACGGGACAAACAGCAGACTTTCAGACAAGTCGATGCTGTGATTTTGGATGGTGCTTTTCAAGCACCTTTTTTTTATGACCTATCCCCGAAGCTTGAAGCCCTGCGGATTTTCCCCGGCTTCAGCTGGAATGGAAAATGCGACAGCAGGGAGCGCAGCGAGTCGGAGCACCGAAGGTGCGTTATCCCAGTGAGCTTGCGAGCTGAGGAAGGCCTCATGCAAGCACCGCAGCGCTTTAGCGCGTGGCGGTGTACTGCTCGATTTCGCAGAAGGTCAAACACAACGGTTTCCCAAATCTGTGATTTGGCTGAAACCGACTGTGTAATTTTACTTCAATGATCTTCTGCTTTCAGTGTCTGCTATTTCAGGTGGAAGATCAAACGCAATTCCATCCCCAGCTTTATCCACCGCTGTGGATAAAATCGCATATCTCAACGTTTCTGAAAGGCAGATCTGTCCACAGTTGTGGACTTCCGTACTGGATAATTCGTGAAAGGATAAGATTTTTCATGACTATGGAACGATACAGTATCATCCACGAAAAAAATCCCCGTGAGATCGTTCTCCTGCGGGGCCGTGGCTGTCGGTGGCGACGCTGCCGTTTCTGCGACTACCATCTGGATTTTTCAAAAGATAAAGATGCTAACCTGGCGCTGAACCGCAGCGTGCTGAACAACGTGACCGGGTTTTACAGGACTCTCGAAGCTATCAATTCCGGGAGTTTCTGCGACCTTGACGATGGCAGTATCGAAGCGGTGCTGGACACCTGCCAGAGCAGAGGCATCAGACAGCTGCACATCGAATGCCACTGGCGGGACAGAGATACCCTGCCTGACATCTGCGAAAAATTCAAGCAAGCAGGCATCCGTGTAAAAGTCAAGACCGGCGTAGAAACTTTCGATGAGATTTTCCGTGACGATGTTCTCCTCAAAGGTATGGAACATGCATCGCCTGAAGACATCGCAGCATATGCCGACGAGGTCTGTCTGCTCTTCGGACTTACCGGCCAGACGAAGCATTCCATGGGAAGCGACATCGAAACAGGGCTGAGATTTTTCGAAAGGGTCTGCGTCAATCTGATGACGGAAAATTCCACAGACATGCAGCCGGACCGGGAAGTCCTGGGCATTTTCATGAAAAACATATATCCGGCATACCGGGACGATCCCCGGGTGGACATACTTATAGAAAATACAGATTTTGGTGTAGGAGGTAACAATGATGCAGAATGAGATCTTACTGGCGGCTTCACTGGTCTTCATATTCGGAGGGGTACTGGTGATGTACCGCATTTTCGGCAAAACAGGACTGTACTGCGCTACAGTCATCGCAACTATCACAGCAAATATCGAGGTGCTGCTTCTGGTGGACGCCTACGGCATGGAACAGACCCTTGGCAATGTGCTTTTCGCTGCGACTTTCCTTGTGACAGACATCCTCAGCGAGAATTACAGCAAGGAGGATGCTCAGAAGGCAGTGAACATCGGCATAGCTACGTCCCTCAGCTTCATCCTGATATCACAGTCCTGGCTGCTTTACAAACCCGCCGCTGCCGACTGGGCCCACGACAGCTTCGTGACCATATTCAGCAACACGCCCCGTATCATGATTGTCAGCCTTGTGGTCTACGCCATCTGCCAGCGTTTCGACGTGTGGGCGTATCACAAATGGTGGGCGTTCACTAAGAACCGTTTCGGAGATGCAAAGTCATTCCTCTGGCTCAGAAACAATGGATCCACGATGATATCCCAGCTGATGAACACAGTGCTCTACAGCTTCGGTGCGTTCTGGGGACTTTACGACATCCCTACCCTGATAAGCATCTGCATATCCAGCTACGTGATCTTCATCGTCACCAGCCTGGCAGATACACCGGCAGTATACCTGGCCCGCAGGATGAAAGCGAAAATGCCTGAAGGTAAATAGCAGCGCAGTCACTTTGCCTCCCGCCTGTCAAGTACTGTCGGGCACAACGTACAGAGACTTATGTTTCGCACATGATTTGCATAGCAGTTTAATCAACAAATTTTTAAATATTTGACCTGTCTACTTGACAGGGGGCATATCAGTTTCGTTACACACGTCCATAAAATACTACATTGATGCCTCGTGTGTACATTTTTCAGATTTATTCCCGATTTGTACACACAAACAGCCCGTTTACAGCTGATTTTTGCATATGTATATTCATAACATCCGAAAAAACGGGCTCCATCAGCTCTCCGGTGTCTGTATCTTGTCCAGTATACCTGTGAGTTTTGCAAGCACTATTCCGTAGTTGGTTATGGGCACGCCTGCTTCATGGGCCTGTGATATCCTGCTGAGCACGTGCCTTCTGTTGAACATGCAGGCTCCGCAGTGGATCACCAGATCGAACCCTGCCAGTTCCTCCTGATCCGGGAAATCGCTGCCGCACACGTTGACGATCTCCATTCCTTTGCCGAACTTTTTCCTTAAAAGGTTAGGGATCTTGACTCTGCCGATGTCCTCGGAAAGCGGCACATGGGTGCATGCTTCGGCTATCAGGACCCTTGATTTTTCAGTCATATCGTCTAATATCGATGCTCCTGCAATGAAAGAATCGATATCGCCTTTGTATGCTGCGAACAGCACTGAGAAGGATGTCAGCCTGCTGCTTTCCGGCTTCATATCGTAAACCATCCTGAAACACTGAGAGTCGGTTATTATGAGATCCGGGTCACGGCCCAGCGCTCCCAGTGCACGTTCCAGTCCATCCGCTGTGGTGCATACGGTGGTGCATTTCCCGTCCAGCAGCTCTCTGATGGTCTGCACCTGCGGCAGTATCAGCCTGCCCTTCGGTGCCTGTATATCCTGAGGCATCACCAGCAGCACAAGGCTGCCTTCGTCGGCCATATCACCCAGTATCTTTCTCCGCAGCAAGTCCTCCGGCACCGATTCCTGGATAGCCTTCCTCAGGCTGTCCATGCAAAGTGAGGACTTTGCGCTTACTGCTATGGCTTCACCGGCACTCACCGCCTCTGCGACTTCCGCCTGCAAAGTGCTGAGCTGCGCTTCCGTCATGTCTTCGCATTTATTGACAACGGTTATCACCGGGATATTCTTCGCCTTCAAACCTGCCGCCCATTCCCTTTCTCTGGCAAGGAGCTGCGCCAGTACAGAAGGTTCTGACTGATCGCTGCATGTTTCGCATCCGCAGGACTTATCACTGCCTCCCGAAGCAGCAGTTCCCACTGACGATTCACCTTGCTCGACAGCGGCAGTTCCAGACACAGCTGTATCTGCATCGCGATAAATTTCTCCGTTGGCTTGTGACTCCTGACGATCGGAGGCTTCGCAGCCGCAGGACTTACTGCTGCCTCCGATATCAGCTTTCAGCTCCCCACCAGCTTCACCTCCGGCATTGTCTTTGCCTGATGTGTCGGCAGGACTATAGAGTCCTTCACCTGTCTGTGTCTTATCTGCCGGATTGTCATTTAAAGATCCCGGTGCACTCACATCACTTGCAGAAACCCCGCAGCCGCACGTACTAATGTTACTGCCTCTTTCCGCTTCAAGGCATTTCCTGCCGTCCACAACTATGATGCCGATGTCGGCCTTGTTCACCACATCTTCTGTCCGCTTCACTCTCAGCTGCCCCAGCTCTCCCTGATCGTCGTCGAAGCCTGCGGTATCTATGAAGACCACAGGCCCCACAGGATGCAGTTCCATTGACTTGAAAACCGGGTCCGCCGTCGTTCCCGGCGTATCCGAAACGATGGCGATGTCCTGCCCCGTCAGTGCATTTATCAGCGATGACTTGCCGCTGTTACGCTTGCCGAACAGACCTATATGCAGCCGGTCTGCCCTTGGTGTATCATTAAGACTCATAAAAATCTCCTTTTTGTATCTTATTATCCGATCCGGGAAGCCGCCCTGCGCCTCCACATTATACATATACAGATCGCACAGCCATGCCCCGGTTCTTGCCGGTCACAGTCTCAGTGCTCCCGGATCCATATACAACAACATGCGGTGATGCTCTGTCACCGCATGCGTTATTTCTCCTTATCCTGTTCCTGCCTCACTGACGCACGGCATCATCAGCCGCCGCAGTTGCAGACACTCTGTCTCTTCCTGTATCTCTACAGTCTGAAATCTCTCATTCCGCCATCGATATCATTGAGATGATCTTCAACGATTTTTTTGACTTCAGGGTTCGGTATCATCTCAAGACGCTTTGCAATCAGCGCCAGACCCTTTTTCTTAGTCTCCTCCGTCGCATAGTCCTCCAGATACTCTTTCAGCGTCATCAGCGCATTAGGCTGACAGATGTTGGCGATCTGCCCCGTCTTTACAAGGCTCATGAACCTGTCGCCGGTCCTGCCTTCCCTGTAGCACGCTGTACAGAAACTAGGCACACAGCCCATCTCGATGAGCCAGTCCACCACCTCGTTGAGAGTACGTGTATCATTGACGTCGAACTGTGCCGAATTGTCATCTTCCGCTTCTTCCTCCACGTATCCGCCGACGCTGGTCCTGCTGCCTCCCGAGATCTGGGAAACGCCGATCTTGACAGCTTCGCCTCTCATTGACTTCGACTCTCTTGTTGACATGATGATGCCGGTGTACGGCACAGCTATCCTCAGGATCGCGATTATCCTCTTGAAAATATCATCAGGCACTCCGTTGTCGAAAGTATCCGGGTCTATATCGTCTGCCGGTCTGACTCTCGGAACGCTGATAGTGTGCGGTCCGCAGCCGAAAGTGTCCTCCAGGTGCTTTGCATGCATCAGGATCCCGACGAAATCATATTTGTAAAGGTTCAGGCCGAAAAGCACGCCGCAGCCCACGTCGTCGATGCCGCCCTCCATGGCTCTGTCCATGGCCTCCGTGTGGTATGCGTAATCGCTCTTAGGACCGGACGGATGCAGATCCTCGTAGGCTTCCTTGTTGTATGTCTCCTGGAAAAGGATATATGTTCCGATGCCTGCTTCCTTTAGCTTCCTGTAGTTTTCCACAGTAGTCGCCGCTATGTTGACGTTGACTCTCCTTATAGCTCCGTTCTTGTGCTTGATGCTGTATATGGTCCTGATGCTCTCAAGGATGTATTCCAGCGGATTGTTCTTAGGGTCTTCCCCCGCCTCGATGGCCAGTCTCTTGTGACCCATATCCTGCAGCGCTGTTACTTCCTCTCTGATCTGATCCTGAGTCAGTTTCTTACGGCTGATGTGCTTGTTCTGACCGTGGTACGGACAGTATTTGCATCCGTTGATGCAGTAGTTGGAAAGGTAAAGCGGCGCAAACATCACGATCCTGTTGCCGTAGAATTTTTCCTTGATCTCCTCTGCAAGCCCGAAGATCTTCTCGTGGATCTCCGGGTCAGGACATTCCAGAAGCAGCGCAGCTTCCTGATATGTCAGGCCTTTGCAGTCCTTTGCCCTGTCCAGTATCGCATTGATCGTATCAAGATCGTTCCTGTTTTTCTCCGCATAGTCCAGCGTCTTTAAAATTTCCTCATGACAGATGAATTCTTCTGCTTTTTTCGATTTGCTGTTGTAAACAGTCATTTTCTCCTCCTGTGATAATAACATATATGGTTTTCTGCAAATTTTGTATTGGTTTCTCTTTTATATAAAATCCCTGCATGGGATCTTTTTTCGTTGTTGTTTCTGTGCTCGCATGACACTTTCGTGAGCTCTGCTTCGGCTCGGTTCCGTGTCCGGCACTCGGTCAATGAATCCGTCCACAGTTTCAGGGGACCTTTACCCTGATCTGCCGTCTTTTGGATCGCTTGTTGTATGGCAGCCTTGCGCCGGTTTTCACGCTGTCCGATTTTACCGAAACATAATATCTGGATCCAGCCTTGTCGAAACACCGTGGCCGTATCGAATGAGCTGCCATTCAGCAGCGTCGATCTGTTTCAATGCATTCCTTCTGATGGCCCGTTCCCGGTACATCATGTTTCCGGGGCATTTCGATCATTGCCTGCACTTTACTTGCCGGTGAGGGATCATTCTCCGTTTTTTTATAGCTGTCCCGTATAAGGTTTCGCTACAATGGTATACGCCCCAGCGCTCTCAGTGTCTCTTCCAGCTCCCGCCTGTCGCCTTTGATGTCTGTAGGCTTGAACTGAGCCGGGTATATTTCGTATGACCGC
This sequence comes from uncultured Clostridia bacterium, assembly GCA_934255435.1. Lineage (GTDB taxonomy): Bacteria > Bacillota > Clostridia > Peptostreptococcales > Anaerovoracaceae > Lentihominibacter. Next base: position 9,348 of record CAKQNZ010000014.1, read on the forward strand.
TTGTACTCATCCGGCGTCACTTTTTTCATGATGACATTGGCGCCGAATGAAAACGGGTTTTCTGTGTCTGCCGGAAGCTCAGCATCCGGTGCGGCATATGATCTTTCTGGGCCGGATCCGGTGACGCAGTCCGGCGGATCACCATTGCCGCCACTGTCTCGTGATATGTTGCGGTATGCATGTTCGATGTACTCATCGCTGCCTGCTGTATTGCTCTGCCTGCATGACCCTGTACTTCCTATGGATTCTGACTCTCCTGTATATCCCGCAGCACTGTCTGATCCATGGGACACCGCTGTTTCTGCTGTACCCGGGGAAGCTGTGATCCCCGCTGTTACTGTACTGTTCTCAGGTGGATGGTCTTTCGAGTTTTTCCCCGATGCCGTCAGCACTGAAAGGGACGTTGTCACCGGCAGATTCGCATGGGGCAGCAGAAGTCTTGCTATTGCAACGGCTCTGCGTGTCAGCTCCGTATCACCGTTCTTCGCCCACGCCAGCGGCGTCCTTGGGTTTGCGATGAAAGGGCCGATACCTGCCATGTGACATCCTATATCTTTCAGCAGCAGCAGGTCGTCAGCTACAGTTTCCAGCGTCTGTCCCGGAAGGCCGATCATAAAACCGCTGCCGGTCTCATACCCCAGCGCTTTGAGATCCCTTAGACATTTTACACGCTCCTCCAGCGTCCCGCAGGGATGCAGTTTCCCGTAAAGCTCCGGATCCGCAGTCTCATGCTTCAGCAGGTATCTGTCAGCGCCCTTCTGCCTGAGATACTCGTAGTCCTCATGACTCATCTCACCGCAACTCAGCGTCACCGCCGGCGGCTCGTCGCCGATGGACTTCACCGCCTCTACTATCTCGCCGAGGCGTTCCACAGGATACGATCTGTCTTCTCCCGACTGCAGCACTATGGTCCTGTATCCCGCATCGACAGCCGCCTTCGCCGATCTCACGATTTCATCTTTGCTCATGCGGAACCTTTCCAGCTCGCTGTTCCCGCAGTTCAGCCCGCAGTAGATGCACTGCCTGCTGCATATGTTGGAAAACTCTATGATCGCCCTGATGTGGACCGTGTCTCCGACAGTCTCCCTGCGGACGCTGTCAGCCTCCCAGTATACCGGCGAAAAATCTTCCAACGCCAGAAGCTCTGCGATCTTTTGTCTGTCGAGACTGTCCGGGTCTGATATGTAACTGTTCAAATCCTTTATCATGATCTGGTCTTCCTTTCGTTGAGTCCTGATGGGACGTTTTTGATGGAATTCACGGCTGTTTCGTCCCTTTTTGCTCCATGTCAGCCGAGATTTTCTGTTCTCGCCGGTGTTTCCGCTCCAGATGGGACGTTTTTGCCGAAGTTCACGGCTGTTTCGTCCCTTTCTGCTCCATGTCAGCCGGGATTCTCTGCTCTCGCCGGCAGTTCCACTCCCGGATGGGACGTTTTTGACGGAATTCATAGCTATTTCGTCCCTTTCTGATTCAAGCGACGAACTGTAGGAGTAAGCGCCAGCGAACATTGCCTTTCTGCCCGGAGAGCCAACGGCGATCCGCTCGGCAGAACGGACAGCGTAGTCTGTTGGAGCATAGGCACTGGTGGCTTACCGCCTCTGCTGCCTGTTTTTCCATGCCGGCTGAAGCTGGTGAAAATCCGCAGTCATGTTCTTAAACACTGCATTATCTGCCTGCAAGTCTGAATGGCTGCAGGTGGTCTGTCTGGCAGATCTGGCAAGCTCGAATGCAGCAGACTCTCCTGAATCGCACAGCCTCACTGGAATATATCCCCAAAAAAACAACTCTACCGGCAATAACCGGCAGAGTTTATATTTTTTCTCTCGTATGTCTTATGCTGTTTTATGACTTTGATATCCTGTCCCGGAGATCATCGCCTGATGCGATGGGCTCCCGGCTGATTTACCGCTGTCCCGACATGCATGGTTTCTCTGTTGTCTGGTTATCGCCTTTCTCCTCGGTCATACCCTTGGGGTCAGTACGATTTTTTTAATTTTTGTTCTTCTGTTTACATTTTACCACACGATCACGTCCGGGTAAATCCTTAATTACCTCGGCAGGCGTATATTTTTTAGAATCTTTCAACATTTTTCTGAGATCCTCACCCTGGTCATGACCGATTTCCATGAGAAGATAGCCACCCGGCGTCAGATGATCTGCCGCTTTTTCCACGATGGTCCGGTAGAAATCAAGTCCGTCTCTGCCGCCGTCCAAAGCTGTAAGCGGCTCATGTTTCTTCACTTCGTCCTGCAGTATGGATATCATATTCGTTCTGATATACGGCGGATTGCTGACTATCATATCGAACTTCTTTCCACCCAGCGGTGCGAACATATCCCCTTGGAGGAATTTCACTTTTGTGCGAAGATTTTCTGCATTCTCTTCTGCGATCTTCAGTGCCGCTTCACTTATATCAGCAGCCGTCACTTTTATATTCGAATACATCTTTGCCAGGGAAATACCTACCGCTCCGCTGCCGCAGCACAGATCAAGGACTTCCCAGTCGCCTCTGCCTTTTATCTTCTCCCAGAGGCTCGCCTTTTTCTGCGGGTTCTGCTGTATGATCCTGCCGGCTTCAAGAACCAGAGTTTCAGTGTCCTGCCTTGGTATCAGCACATCCGGACTTACCTTGAAAGTGTGTCCCATGAACTCCTGCACACCTGTTATATGCTGCAGAGGTATCCGCTGCGCACGCCTTTCTATAAGCTCCATGTACTTTTTCTCCGTTTCCGGATCGACCTCCTCGTTGGCCTTGAGGAAAAGATGCACCTTGTCTATCCCGGTCAGGAAACAGTAAAGCTCCTCGGCGTCTATTTTGGCGTCCATGCAGAATGCCTTCGCCAGTTTGTATTCTCCTTCCTTTACAAGTATCCTTGTCTTCATTTTAAATCCTCTCCAAGCTGTTATGTTATCTTGTATCAGATATATTGTACTTTATATGAACCTGCGTTTTCTCAAAAGCCCCACTGAATGTCCGGTCTCGTCCTCATCCGGGCTGCCGGCCGCTGCAGATCCGCAGTCACTGGGTCCTCCAGCATTTTCGATAGCCGTATCTCCGTATATTATCCTGGCGACTTCATCTTCAGTGAAAGTCTCGTTCACAAGTACGCTCTCCGCCTGAACGGCTTTGATGGCAAGTATCGCCACCTCCAGCTGGCTGTCATCAGGCTCCTTCGTAGTCACTTTCTGCAGGTAAAGTCCCGGCAGACTCAGTATCTTGACCACGATATTGTCGCTGCGTCCGGCCCATTTCAGCAGTTCATAAGAGATCCCCGCTATGACAGGCAGCAGCAGCAGTCTGGAAACTATCCTGAACACCATGCCAGGCCACCCCAGCAGGAAGTGAAGCAGGAACGCTATTATGAAAACGAACATAAGGAAGCTGGTGCCGCACCGTGGATGCAGCGTCGGGAACTGCTGACAGTTCTCCGGTATCAGTTTCAGCCCGTTTTCGAAACAGTGTATGGTCTTGTGCTCCGCACCGTGGAACTGGAACACCCGTTTTATCTCACCCATGAATGATATGGCCCACACATAGCCCACAAACAGCAGTATCCTGAACACACCTTCTGTAAAGTTCAGCCAGAACACACTTTGTGTAAAGTGATTCATCAGGCTCACCACTCCTGTAGGCAGTACTATGAATACCGCCACGGAAAAAGCTATAGCGAATATCACGGAAATATATATCATCATGTTCCAGACGAATTTGCTGCCGAATTTTCCAATCAGCCATTTCTCAAACTTCGATTCTTCGTATTCCTCCTCATCGTCACCTTCTTCCAGAGCCTCGGCTGATTTCATCAGTATCCTGGTACCTGTCACCATTGAATCCACAAATGACACCACACCCCGGACCAGAGGTATCTTCGACCATTTTCCGGGTTTTTTCGTCTGTTCTGTCTCGACTTTGACACTGCCGTCGGACAGTCTCACAGCAAGGGCAGTCCTGTCCTCACCTCTCATCATTATTCCCTCCATGACTGCCTGACCACCCATCTTCGTAGGGCAGGCGTCCTTGAGGAAGATCTTGCTTAAATCCATTTTTACCTTCTAAAATATATCCGTCTTACAGTTTTATTTTCTTTATGACTTCGATGAATGTTTTGTTGTCTCTCGTATGCGCCAGATTGTCCAGTATGATCTCCGTCACTTCCTGGGTGTCTCTGTTGCCGAGAGCACGCCTCATGTACCAGATAGCCTCCAGCTCATCCTGGTTCATCAGCAGATCTTCCCTTCTCGTACCTGACTTGTTCAGGTTTATGGCAGGGAAAATACGTTTCTCGGAAAGTTTCCTGTCAAGGTGCAGCTCCATGTTTCCTGTACCTTTGAACTCCTCGAAGATCAGATCGTCCATACGGCTGCCTGTCTCAACAAGAGCAGTCGCCAGTATGGTGATGCTGCCGCCTTCTTCTATCTTTCTCGCAGCTCCGAAGAATTTCTTGGGCTTATGGAAAGCACCGGGATCGAACCCTCCTGAAAGTGTCTTTCCTGATGGCGGTACTACCAGATTGTATGCTCTTGCCAGCCTTGTGATACTGTCCAGCAGCACAACTACATCCTTGCCGTGCTCCGCCAGTCTCTGTGCTCTTGCCAGCACCATCTCAGCCACCTTTACATGGTGCTGAGGCATCTCATCAAAAGTCGAGTATATGACCTCGCCGCCCTTGAGACTGCGCTGCATATCGGTAACTTCCTCAGGCCTTTCATCCACCAGAAGCACTATCATCTCCACGTCGGGGTAATTGTGTTCTATGCTGTTGGCGATCTTCTTGAGCAGTACCGTTTTACCGGCCTTCGGCGGTGCTACGATAAGACCTCTCTGGCCCTTTCCTATAGGCGCCACCAGGTCTATCAGCCTCAGTGAAAGGTCGTGTCCCCGCTCAAGCCTGAATTTCTCATTCGGGAATACAGGAGTCAGGCTTTCGAAGTCAGGTCTCTTCATTGCGACGCCCGGTTCATCGCCGTTGACTGTAACAACGAAAAGCAGTGCGCCGAATTTATCACCTTCATTGGCAGGTCTGCATATGCCCTTGACCTTATCGCCTGTCTTGAGATTGAATCTTCTGATCTGTGCAGGTGCCACATATATATCCTTATCGCTTGTCAGGAAGTTATGAAACCTCAGGAATCCGAATCCGCTTTCGGAAAGTTCCAGTATGCCTTCCACTTCGAATCTGTCTGCACGGTCAGGTGCTATTTTGCCTCTCGGTCTGCGTCCCCTGTACTGTTCACGTTCCTGATTCTCTCTGCTGTGTTCACCATCCTCTGTCGCTGCTGATCCAGCATGTGCCTCTTCTTTATGCTTCGGTGCAGGGTCTTCTTTGTTTTTACCGTTCTCATCAGACTGTTGCTCAGCGCTGATTTTATCTGATTTCCTGCCACGTACAGGTGTTTTCCCTGCCGGTTTTCTTTTTTTGACAGTTTTGCCTGATACGGCTTTGCCAGTGTTCTCTGTACTGCCGGCTGCATCTTCACCAGATTCTTCCCTGATATGGTCATCTGCCGGCGCCGGCTCATTAGTCTTTGTTTTCTTTTTTACTGATGTTTCCGGTTTTGTATCAGTTTTACTGCTGTCCGGTCCATCTTTCATCAGAGCGGCAACCAGTTCAGCTGTTCTCATTTTCTGGTATCCCTTCAACCCAAATGTCCTGGCTATTTCTTTGAGCTCAACGACCTTTTTTGATTTAAGGGTTTCTTCATCCATCGTTTTCCACATGAATCATGAATCCTTTCCAAATATAAATAATGAAATCCATATTACAAATACCCACGAAAGAAACAGTATCGCCATGACCCGGCCAGATCACCAGCTGATACTGCTGATAATTCCTACAAAATTAGAATAGAGTTTATTCCGACAGGACTTCAGAGTATATTACATAAATATACTATACACTTAAATTTGCTGATATACAACAGGTCTGCACTGATTTTTTTAACTTCATACATCAGTAACAGTTCTGTCATAGATCCTGGCTCATGGATAAACAAAGCCTGTATCAGCTATAGACTGTGAGCTGATACAGGCTGTCGTTAGTAAAATCAGTATATACCGGCTCTGTGACACTCATCACATGTAAAGTCCAGGACATAGCCTGCAGACCACCGATATCCTATCCCTGTCTGGTCCTGTCCGCAACACTCTTCTTGTACGGAACGAAAGTACCTGATGCTGTTGCCACTATAAGATCGCTTTCCTTTTCTCTCGCCACACATGTGGCACGGATAAGCGTATTTCCCATGCTTGTTATCTGAGTATTGAATATGAAAGCACCTTTGAGAAACGGCTTGATGAAGCTCACCTGAAGATCAGCTGTGGATACGCCGCCTTCATCGGGTCTGAATGCTGCTGCAGTGATACCCATAGCAGTGTCGAACATAGATGAGATAGCACCGCCGTGTATCTCGTCACGCTGGTTTTTCTCCCAGCCTTTCGTCAGGAAAAGTATCTGCGAAGAACGTGCCTCCTCATCGCAGTGCAGGAAATACGGATCCAGCATATTGTTGAGTCTCAGTTCATGCGGGTCTTTGACAAGTTCTATTGCTCTTTCGAATTTTTCTTTCATGGTCAGTCGGTTCCTCCCTTTATGCAGATTTATGTAAACCCTCTGCTGTGTCGTGCAGACGCTGCAGCAGAGAAAATCACTACGAACTTATGTATCATTATTAAGTAAATCACTGATTTTGTAAAGCCTTTTTATCACTTTCAGAATAAATTATATTCCGTATATTTTCCGTCACTAATACAGTCTGAATACTGTGTCACCAGCAGACGCAGGTATAGTTTCCATCTGAGTATGTTGCTGCTGCCTGCAGACCTGTTATGCATATCAATGGCAGTGACATCTGTACAAAACGTTTCTGGTATATCATCACATCCGGCTGATGCGAAGTTACCGCGGCTGTTTTCATAAATGTCACTGGTTATCTCCGCAGCTACAGACCATACATCAGTTGTAATGCAGTCTTGCCCTCCTTGATCATCTGTGTGATCCATTTCTGTTATATACACGCAGCAGGCTATTACTAAACCACCTGGACAGCTTTACTTGTCGCTGGCTGGCGGTCCGCCTGGATCCTCCTGTGCATCAGTCGCAAGGTTTCCCTGCCTGCTTATATCAGTTCTGCCACACTGTCTGTCCATTTTATTGCTGCCGGACCCGCCTGCCTCCGGGATCCTGCCCTGTGCCACAGGAAGACACATGATCGTCAGTGCCGCTATAGTCAGCGCCAGTCCTGCCAGATTCAGCATCGTCGGTATCTCGCTGTAGAACACGATGCCGAATACGAATGCCGCCGCCGGCTCCGCACCACCGGCAAGTATCGCAACCCTGCCGTTTTCCATATATACCAGCGACAGGCTGTAAAGTGCATACGGCAACACCGACGTCATCAGCGAATGTACCAGTGAGAAGATACCATTCGTCACCGGTGCATCTGCAACGAATCTGACAAGGGCACCGTAATCTGTCATAGGTATGAGCACCACCGACACGATGAGCATACTGTAAAAAATTATCGTGAATGTGGAATATCCTCTGTTTGTAGCCAGTCTCGAAAACACGCCGTAAAGAGCAAAGAATACAGCTGCTGCAATACCTGACAGTATACCTGCCACCGAAAGCGTCACGCCTGCAGACGACTCGATGACTCCGCTTGCCATGATACACCCTGCCACAGCCATGAACAGACATCCGATCTTCACAGCAGTTATCCGTTCCCGGAACAGCAGCGCCGACAGAAACAGTGCAAAAAACGGAGCCGTACTCAAAAGTATTGCTGCAAGTGACAGCGACAACTTCACGACAGCCGCATTGTAACAGAAATTCAGCCCAAGTATACCTGTGATGCTGCTGCCCATGAATATCCAGATGTCCCGAAGCCTTATCCTGAGCCTGCTCCTGTCTGAGATAAACAGGCATATGAACAGTATCATTACTGCCAGCACTACCCTTGCCGATATTATCGTCGGGCTTGTCATCCCTTTTCCCGACAGAGTCCTGACAAAAATGCCTGACGAACCCCACATGAATCCCGCCAGTACCGGCAGGAAAACCGCTGCTTTTCTCATTTACAAAACTGCCTCTGATACCCTTTCCGCCCTGCAGTCACCATACAGTATACGACTACAGCAGGACTTTCTGTGATATTTTGGATATTATATCATGATATGGAAATGTTTGTCAAGTCAGTATACAAAAGCCGCACAGGAACTTGTCCTGTGCGGCGATCGCTCTATGTATACTGAGCCTTTACACGGCTGTCATACACTTATTTATTGTAGTTGTAGAAACCTTCTCCTGTCTTTCTTCCCAGCTTATTAGCTCTTACCATCTTTCTGAGGAGCGGATGAGGTCTGTACTTTGTATCTCCGAACTCACGATAGAGAGTTTCCATGATAGCCAGGCAAACATCCAGTCCGATCAGGTCGCCCAGTGCGAGAGGACCCATCGGGTGGTTAGCTCCCAGCTGCATAGCTGTGTCGATACCTTCAACGTCAGCAACTCCGTCAGCCAGTATGCCGATACCCTCGTTTACCATAGGGATCAGAACTCTGTTTACAACGAATCCAGGAGCTTCTGCAACGTCTACAGGAGTCTTCTTCAGGTTCTTTGTCAGAGTCAGGATAGTTTCCCTTGTTTCGTCTGAAGTAGTAAGACCCTTAACGATCTCTACCAGCTTCATTGCAGGTACAGGATTGAAGAAGTGCATTCCGATGATCCTGTCAGGTCTGTTTGTAGCTGCTGCGATCTCAGTAATCGAAAGAGCTGATGTATTTGTAGCCAGAATAGTCTCAGGCTTGCAGAGTTCATCGAGTTCCTTGAACAGTGCCTTTTTAGCTTCCATATCTTCTGTTGCTGCTTCGATAATGAGGTCAGCATCCTTAACGATCTCCAGTTCAGTAGATCCTTTGATCCTGCCCATGATTTCAGCTTTGTCAGCCTCAGTGATCTTTTCTTTTTTGATGAGTTTGTCGAGGTTCTTTTCAACTGTAGCGAGACCTCTGTCAATTGAAGTCTGTCTTCTTGCTCTCAGAACAACATTATATCCGTTCTGTGCGCAAACCTGAATGATGCCGGCACCCATCGTACCTGTTCCAAGTACTCCGATAGTTTTCATAAAATAATTCCTCCTTATCAATCTACAAGGCTATAGATTGTAAAATATTAACTTCCGTACACTGATAACAGTGTCGACCACTTCTATTGTAAACTATTTTGCCGTAAAATTACAGAAAAATTTTTCTTATTTGTGATCAATATTTCTATTACCGTCCAGGATCCATTCGAAAATGCTGATACGCATACTCTCTATGTAAAGATCACGCCGCCTGAGTTACTGAAAAAACAGCTGCATAATACCCGATCATATATGCAGATGCATCAAAGGCGTGTGCCCGGTTTACTGTCCTCTGAAGATCATGAAAATTTATATGCTTGCGGCTTCGTTTTTTATTTTCCGGCAGGATCACAGCCTGATTTTATTTATCTGCTGCATTATCAGGATCTGAGCCTCAGGAACTGTGAAAAATGCCCTGTTTATCCCTGTTTTTGCAGGTTTTTCAAGCTAACTTTGTTCTAACATTTTTTTACAGCATTCCCATTTTATAGGTAATTTGTTCCAGTTTTGTTTATTTTCAGAAATTACTAACTTTAATAAACCCGGATCCGTTGTAGTCCGGTTCTCCCTCTTATACAATGCCGCCTGTAAATTTTTTGTTTTTTAACGAAAGGAGAAAAGAAATGAAAAAGAAGTTAGTGAGTTTCGTTATCGCTGCAGCTATGGTGCTGGGGATACCAGCCGCAATGGGGAGCGCAGGCATAGAAATGCCAGAGGATACAGCCATCGCACCCGTGACAGCAAGCGCGAAGACAACGACAAGTTCGATAGGATCAACAAGAATAAGCTCCACAAAAGCAAATGTTTCCGCTTATGGAAGCTTTGATAAAAAGGCTAAGAAGGCAGTATGCACAATATTACTCCAAGAGAAATATAATGGAAAATGGAGAACGGCAACAGGTTTATCAAAAACATCATATACACGCACTGTAAAAAATACATACTCCTTAACAGTTTCCAAGACATTTAGCGTAAAATCAGGCAAAGTATATAGAGCACGCATTACATTCACTGATGAAAATTCAAGTGGCAAACACTTAAAAGTACGTTATACAGGTGCATTTTAATATCTAATTAGTTTTCAAATTATTAATTATTTTTATATACTCATCGTCACTCAAATTGCCCCAAATTTCGATAACTGCGCCACTATCTATTTGGGTAGTGGCTTTAATATTATTATCAATGTCTTGTAGATATATTTTCCCCTTGTCACTAACTAACATTTTTTTGTAATCTGATATCTCAACAGAACCTAAACTGCCATCATAGAAATATTCATGTATTTCTAATGATTCTTCTTCATTTTTAAATACAAATCTAAATGTCATTGTCTTTTGTTCATCTTGAATATTCAGCTTTGTAAATTTATATCCTTTTGGACAATAGTTCGGTAACATAATTTCTGGGAATTGTTCACTATAATAATCAGCAATCTCATCCCACTCCGTTATCACAAACTCATCTTCCCCGCCCTGGTCTCCATAGCCTCCGTCTCTGCTCACGATGCCGTCGTCGGTGACTATTTCCTCTTTCGGGTTCTTGTCTGCTCCTGCATCGAAGTAGCCGCCTGTTACGAAAACGGCTCCGGCTGCTATTATGATGAACATTGCTGCGATGCTGGCGATGCGCAGTATCTTCTTTTTCTTTCTGCTGTCATGACGTCTTTCCATCGCAAGAAGCGCCTCCGGAGTCAGCTCCGCTTTCGGAAAGCTGTCCAGTTCACGCTCTGTAGCATCCTTTATTATATCTTCAAGACTTCTGCGTGTATTTTCCATACCGCTGTCCCCTTTTGATTCTTCCTCCGGTGCTGCCGGTATATCCCTTTCACCGTCGCTTCCGTCTTTATATGATATCCGCTCATCATTCGTGCGGGGTCTTTTCATTTCATCTCTATCCATCTTTCCTGTCCTCGCCGGAAAGCAGCTCTGCTGCTGCTTTAAGTTTCTCAAGACCTCTCCTGTAACTGCTTTTGACAGTATTGACATTGACACCCAGTATGTCAGATATCTCCGAAAACCTGTATCCTGCCCAGAAACGGAGACGCATCACACGACGACTCGTATCCGGCAGACTGTCGAGAAGAGTGTCCACCATGTCGACTCTTTCCGCTTCCTGCAGGCTGCTCTCTACAGTCTCCTCACTGGCAATAAAATCATAGATATCTATGTCCCTGTCTTCTTCCAGATCTATTATACTCGAAACTTCTGCAAATCTGCTTCTTTTTCTGTAATATCTGCAGGCCTCGTACCTGACTATGGTGGTGAGCCACGGTCTGATGTTGTCACCGGATCTGAGACTGCCGATGGATTTCATCGCTGCGACCATGACTTCTTCACTGATGTCAAGGACATCATTTTCACATATACCATGCACACGGACCTGCCTCACGACGAAATCATAATTTCTGCAAAGCAGATCAAGATTATTGCTGTTTATCTTGCTTTTTCTCTTCACTTACTATTCCTTGTTGACTATGCCTTCGACATAGAGCCTTGCAATCTGCTCCATGCAGCCCAGCTGTTCAACTTAACATACGCTCAGTGAACCGATTATGTTTTCACTCAGGATCCGCTTGCGTTCTTCACCCGGCAGATCACTGACACCTCCGTCGATGATATAATCCGCACTGACTCCAAGTATCTGCTTCAGTCTGTAAAGAGTTTTCAGCGACACGCCTTTCTCTCCGTATTCTATGTCTGCAATGAATTTAGGTGTTACAGACAGACTTCTGCCCAGTTCTTCTCTTGTCATTTTCAGGCTTTCTCTGCGAGATCTTATCCTTGCACCCATGCGGCGTTTGTCCAGTTCCTTGAGTTCTTTGAGTTCCATATATATCCCCCTTTTTCCTCTGTAAGTTGGCTTTTTATCTCCTTTAAGTCTATACAGAGCCCCTTTTACTGTTTCACTCTTAAAGGGGATTTTGATATAACTTACAGGCGTGATTTATCACCTCTTTCATTTTTATGTAAAATTCCTGCTGATTCTATAGAAAAATTACAGAGTTCTATTTCAGCTAAACCATGAAATATTGCCTGTTCTCCGAAGAGCTTGCAGCAATATACCCGGCGAATATGACGACGCTGCCTCAAACATTTTGAACATTTCCATGAAAAAAACAGGCTGTGCATTTCCAGCCTGTTTCTCATATCAGTGTTTCAGTGTTTCCCTGTCTTTCTTTTCGCTGCGATCTTTTTCATAACTGCCGTGCAGACGATGATAGCTATGACCCCCAGCATCCACCCTGCTATAACGTCTGTCGGGTAATGGACTCCCAGATATATGCGACTCGGTCCGATAAGCAGCATCGGTACCGCAAGGATCACCGTCAGTGCATTCGCCAGCCGCCGGTCTTTTACATACCGTCTCACCTGATAGATCATTATGCCGTAGACGAACATGCTTGTGATGGAATGACCACTGGGAAACGAGAACCCGCCTTCCGTGACCAGATGCGCTATATCTGACGGGCGTGGCCTTGCAACTGCGTGCTTTATGGATTTGTTCACGATGGTCACTGCTATGGCGCCTGCTGACACCGGCAGGCCATATCTGACTCTCACCGGTTTCACGATGAGCAGCAGTATGCAAAGTCCGACGATGAACTGTACGTTGCCTGTATATGTTATGATCCTCACTGCAGGCGTCAGCCAGCCTGCTCTGATACTGTAAAATCCGTTTCTTATCACATCATCGAAACTGCTGCCGTTTCCCGTGACTGCAATGTACATCATCGCTGCAAATACCAGCGCAGCGGCGACAGCGCATACTGTCATTTTCCAGGAAACTGCAGATATGCTTTTTTCATGTTCTGTCATTCTTACACCCTCTTTATGCTTTTCATTATTTCACTGTATTATACAGCAGATCCATGTATTAATCACTACTTTTCAGGCACAAAATAGTGTATAATATTTTCATAAACTTTTTTCAAGGAGTGAACTTTATGAAAATACTCGCAAACATTCCGGGAGGGCTGAAACTGCTCAATTC
>CAKQNZ010000015.1 GCA_934255435.1 uncultured Clostridia bacterium
GTATCTGGCAGAACTCCCATGGATACTCGTCGATGACTTCCTTGAAGAATTCAAAGGTATCGTGGAAAGAGAAGCCGATATGCTTTATCTTGCCCTGGGCTTTCATCTCGTCCAGGAAAGGCATGAGGTTCAGTTTCTTCGCACGTTTCCATACAGGCACGGTTACGTTGTGCACAAGGTACATGTCGATGCAGTCTGTGTCAAGACGTCTGAGCTGTTCCTCGAAGATGTTTTTCATGCCTTCTTCGTCCTTTGCAAGCCATATAGGCATCTTGTCAGCCAGCATGACTTTTTCACGGTAGCCGTCCTTCAGGGCTTTGCCCAGTACCTTCTCGCTTTCGCCGTTGTGGTACATATAGGCTGTGTCCACATAATTCACGCCTTTGTCGATGGCTGTCCTGATGATATCCACAGCTTCAGCTTCGTTGACTTTGCCGTCTTCTGTCTGCGGCAGACGCATGCAGCCGACGCCAAGCAGGGACACATCGCTGCCGATTTTCTTAAATTTTCTGTATTGCATAACTTTACTCCTCAGATATGATATACTTATAATGTTTTGTTTATTGATAGATAATAAATATTATACTGAAAAAAAGGATTTACTGCAATGATGAAAACTGATAACAGACTTGCGGGGGTATGCGGGGATTTTTCAGACAGGATGATGGAGGAGTACGACCTGCCGGGTCTTGCTGTGGGAGTGATACATGGGGATGAAGAGTATCATGCAGCAAGGGGCTTCAGGAACTTTGTCACAAAGGCTCCGATGAAGGAAAACGATATATTTCACTGTGCATCGGTGTCGAAACTTTTCACGTCGGCGGGTATACTGAAACTCGTTGAAGACGGAAAGCTGGATCTTGAGGACAGACTTGTGAATGTACTGCCGGAACTGTCGATCGCCGATGGACGATGTGAAAACGTGACGATAAGACAGATGCTCACGCATACATCGGGTATAGGCGATGTTGCGGACTACTGCTGGGACACGCCGAGAACAGATGAAAGTGCATTGAAAGATTACGTGATGTCCGAGGAAGTGCATGATACGCCGCTGCTGTGGGAGCCGGGAAAAGGCGGCTTCAGGTACAGCAACATGGCATATGAGATACTGGGGTATATCATTGCCGAAAAGACGGGGAAACCCTATGAAGATGTCATGAAAGAGTGGTTCCTGCGTCCATCGTCGATGCACGATTCGACATTCCTGACCTTTGAAAGGACAGGGGGCAGCCTTGAAGCGGAGGCTGTAGACAGTACCGGTAATATGGCGATGCCTTACAGCAAGGCGCAGGACAGATCCATAGTCCCTGAGCCGTATTATCCCTACAACAGGATGCACGGTCCAAGCTCCACATTGACGTCGAATGTGCAGGATCTGCTGAAATGGGCCAGGAGACACATGTCACGCAGTGTGTTCGCACCGGAGTTTTACGATGAGATATGGAAAGAATACGCTGCAGTGCCTAACAACGGCGAGGGCATGGGACTGGGATGGTTCATCAGAAGACAGGAAGGATACACCCTTTACGGTCACGAAGGTACCGACGACGGGTTCAGGGCAAGCTTCTGGATATGTCCGGAAAAAGACACCGCAGTAGTGGTACTGGCGAACATATCCAATGCACCTGTGAAAAAGATAAACAAGAAGCTCTTTGGAGAGCTGATCACTCGTCTTTGATGAAATCAAGAAAGTCGTCGAAGTCGTCGAATCCGCTCTGGATGAATTCGAACAGCACCGGCTCCTTGAATTCGTACTTGGCAGCCGGGATAAGGAACGGCGCCAGGAGGCTTGTGCGGAGCTTCGACTCCAGAAGCCTTATATCTGAAAGAGTATATGCGGCCACGATGAGCTGCCCGTATTCCGTGAGGAAATATATACCGCTGACGTCGTTGCTCAGCCGGAATATGCGGTCGTTGACGTGGTCGTTGTTTTTTTTGAAGGACATGAACAGTCTGCCGCTGTCGTGTATGGACATCACTGTGTTCAGGTCAAAAGAAAGTTCTCCTGCGATGTTATCTGCATCTTCATCTGAAAGCAGCACTTCATAGACTGTGACGTATTCGGGTTTCGCCAGCATCATAGCCGCTTCTGCAGCGCTGACGTGGAATCCTGAGCAGTGACAGAAATCGACTACTTTGAGATCCTTGACTGCTACTTTCGATATCACTGTCTCGTACTGTCCGTCCATTTCGATAAGCGATTCGCACATATATGACACGGCGCCGTCGCTGAAAGTCTTTTCTTTGTCTATGACGTTCTTGCAGAATGTGGCGCATCTGTAGCTGTCGTAGATGTCCAGCGGGAAATCGCCGTCGGACAGATATGCAGCTGTTTCGTAGTCACGGCCGAAACACCTCATCAGGAAATAGTTCACCACCTGGTAGTCGGAAACTATCTCTGTACATATGAGCTTCATGAGTCCTGCTTTTATTTCGGGAGTGATCTCGTCTGCTCCGTCGAAAATGAAACCGTACTCTTCCTGGCCGTCCGGCATCGGAAGACCGTGTTCTTTGTTGAAATCCCTGTATATGCACATGAGATCTTTGAACTGCATCTCGGTGAGCTGTATCTTGCCGGCTCCGAGGCCTCCGATGAGCGCCTGCTCGGTCATCAGGATCTGTTCTGCATTGATACCTCTGACGGACTGGTATGTTTCAAGTCCCGCTTCTTCGCAGTCTATATAGAAAAACTGGTGGATGTCGGGGTCTTCGCTCCAGACAGCTGCTGTATCAAGCTGCCAGTGTGCGTAGACTGCCAGTACACCCATCAGCCGTGTATCAGTGACGTACGCCGACACGAAAGTCTTTTTTCTGTTGTCGTGGGTAGAAAGCCCACCTTCTATTACTTTAAATTTCGTTTTTTTCAAATCAGAATACCTCTCAAATAAAAAGTATAACCTATTCTGAGAAAATTACAAGCCGGAAAAGAAGCTGCGATATAATATATGATTTTATGGTATAATCTGAATGAGGTTGGAAATACGACGGAACAAGGGGGTATTATATGAAAAAGGCTGTGACATCCTTGATTGTTAGTATAGCTATGTTTCTCAGCGTACTGGGATTCATATGGTATGCACTGTGCCATCCTGAGGCTTCTTTTGCCGAAGGGACAGGAGCGTATGCAGCAGTGTACATAGTTGTGATGATCCTGCTGGCGGTGTATGCGATCGTGCAGATAAGACGCAGGAACTGAAAAGAAGCTGACGGCAGATTTACGGTATTGACAGTCTGCAAAATCGGCGTATAATAGATATGTATAAATCCTTATTAAGAGTGGCGGAGGGAATAGGCCCAGTGAAGCCCGGCAACCTGATGTATACGAAACATGTGCACGAGTCCGGCACTGTATGCATTGCAGGTGCTAATTCCTACAGGATATTGTATTCTGAAAGATGAGGAAAGATAACAAAATGATTTGTGAGTCTTTCTGATTTTCAGAAAGACTTTTTTTGTGCAGAGCGGTCATCTGGGGTCGTCTGTTTTGGAGGTAATAAAAATGAAGAGATTTTTCACATCAGAATCAGTTACAGAAGGGCATCCTGACAAGATCTGCGACCAGATCTCAGATGCTATCGTAGACGCTATCATGGCAGAAGACCCGGCAGGCAGAGTCGCAGCCGAAACAACAGTGAACACCGGCTACGCCATGATCATGGGCGAGATAAGTACAGAATGCTATATAGATATACAGAAGATAGCAAGAGACATCATCTGTGATATCGGATATGACAACAGCGACTATGGCTTTGACGGCAATACATGCGCCATACTCACTGCTATAGACGAGCAGTCACCTGACATCGCACAGGGCGTGGACAAGGCGCTGGAATATAAAGACGGCACACTGGAAGACAAAGGCGACATCGCAGACGAAACAGGCGCAGGAGACCAGGGCATCATGTTCGGATTTGCATGCAATGAGACTCCGGAGCTGATGCCTATGCCTATCGCACTGGCTCACAGACTGGCAAGAAGACTGACAGAAGTGAGGAAAAACGGCACGCTGGGATATCTCAGACCTGACGGCAAGACACAGGTGACTGTCGAATACGATGATGACAAGGCAGTAAGGATAGACACTATCGTCATTTCCACACAGCACGATCCTGACGCAGAGCTGGACCAGATCAGAAAAGATCTTATCGAACATGTCATCAGACCTGTTGTGGATGCAGAGCTTCTGGACGATGATACAAAATATTATGTGAACCCTACAGGCAGGTTCGTTATCGGCGGACCTCACGGAGATTCCGGCCTCACAGGCAGGAAGATAATCGTAGATACCTACGGCGGATATGCACACCACGGCGGCGGTGCTTTCAGCGGAAAAGACCCTACGAAGGTGGACCGTTCAGCGACATATGCAGCAAGATACGTTGCCAAAAATCTGGTAGCGGCAGGCCTTGCTGACAAGTGTGAGATCCAGCTGGCATATGCTATAGGAGTGGCAAGACCTGTATCCATACTGGTAGATTCTTTCGGCACAGGCAAACTCCCTGACGACAGGCTGGCAGAGATAATCGAAAAGCATTTCGATCTCAGACCGTCAGCTATAATCAGAGATCTGGATCTGAGAAGACCTGTCTACAGACAGGTAGCCGCTTATGGACATTTTGGAAGAACTGACATCGACGTACCATGGGAAAAACTCGACAAGGTCGATGAGTTAAGAAAGGAGATTTAAATAAAATGGGAGTCAAAGTAGCAAAATTCGGAGGCTCATCAGTAGCTGATGCACTGCAGATCGAAAAGATAAAGAATATCGTCGAAAAAGACGGTAATATCAAATATGTAGTTGTATCAGCACCGGGTAAAAGATTCAGCGAGGACAGCAAGGTGACAGATCTGCTGTACCTGTGCAAGACACATATCGAGCACAGGATACCTTACGAGCAGATATTTCAGGTGGTATGTGACAGATTCATGGCAGCAGAGGTGAATCTGGGCATCGACATAGATCTGGATTCTGAATTTGACGAAATAAGAAAGAATCTCGAAGATAATGCTACTGCAGATTATATCGCCAGCAGAGGTGAATATCTCAATGCGAAGCTGATAGCCGCATATCTGGGATATGATTTCGTCGATTCCAAAAAGATGATAAGATTCGATGAAAAGGGCAGATTCATGGAGGAACTCACAAACCGTGAGATCGCAAAGGAGCTGGCAAATCATGAAACAGCTGTTATACCGGGCTTCTACGGTCTTAAAGTGGACGGCACTATCAAGACTTTTTCAAGAGGCGGCTCGGACATAACAGGTGCGCTGGTGGCAAGAGCCGTTGAAGCGGATGTCTACGAAAACTGGACCGACGTTTCAGGATTCCTTATGGCGGATCCGAGGATTGTGAAAGACCCCAAGCCGATCAGCAGTATTTCATACAAAGAGCTGAGAGAGCTGTCCTACATGGGTGCATCGGTACTTCATGAAGATGCGATATACCCTGCAAGAGTGGCGAATATTCCTATCAATATCAGGAACACCAATAAACCGGAGGATCCGGGCACGATCATAACAGCTAATCCATCCGGGCATGAAGATGGTCAGATCATCAGTGGCATAGCAGGAAACAAGGATTTTACCGTTATCGGCATATACAAGAATCTGATGAGCGGAGAAAGGGGATTCATCAGAAGACTCACTGCTATACTTGAAGATAATGATATGTCCATAGAACATATGCCGTCAGGTATAGATACACTGTCGGTAGTTCTTTCCAATGAGACCCTGGATGGTAAACTTGATGAGATACTTGATGAATTTGATCGCCAGCTTAAGCCGGATCATATCGAGGTCTTTGAGGATATGGCACTGATAGCGACAGTAGGTGCAGGTATGTCTTTCAGGCCGGGAGTTTCGGCGAAACTTTTCACGGCTCTGGCAGAGGCAGGCGTCAATATCCGTATGATAGACCAGGGCTCCAGCGAGATGAACATTATCATCGGTGTTGAAAACAAGGATTTTGAGACAGCTATACGTGCGATATACGAAGCATTCGTAGTGTAGCTGACGGATAGTCAGATGAAGGAAGGCAGATTTTGTTTATACGGGAAATAATACTGATATGTTATCTGATAGGCATAATACTGGGAGTTTCCGGACTTACGACGGCAGTGCTGGCATACCGCAGAGAGCGGTCGGAGCTGAGCTTTGCACTGATAGGATTCTGCCTGCTGATGCTGGTGATGTGCTGCTATGATATGGCGATATACTACTGTGATTATGTCATCGGAGGGCTGAGCAGCCAGAAGATACTCAGGATAGGCAACTGTATAATCGCAGCGACTATGCTGATGTGGTCGAGTCTTCAGATAGGTATAGGCGGCAAAGGTCCTCTGAAGATCGTGGACAGTCTGGTGCAGAAATATCTTGTGTTTTACATAGCGCTCTGGATGCTTCTGACGGTCTTTCTGAGTATAAAGCAGTTCTACACACTCAAATGGATGCTGCTGGCGACTGATATAGCACTGATAGTCCTTGTCCTGGCATCTTCTGTAGGACACATGATATTCACCGCAGTACAGGGCAGGAAATATTCTTTCCACTACATGGTGACAGTGACGGCAGTGCTGATCTGGAACTACATATCGTATTTCTGGGGAGAGGCTTCAGTCTACTGGGGCAACAGCGACTTCATAAGAGCGCCTCTGGATCTTACGATAATATTCTGGCTCATCGTCAATGCAGCAACGCTTGTTTACGGATACAGATATGCTTTTCTGCCTGCGTTCAGGCATGAGTCTGTCAAAGAGCAGGAGCAGAACGGCGGACGGACAGATACAAAGAGCCGCATAGAAGAGATATGCAGTCAGTACGGTCTGACGCCCAGGGAAAAGGAGCTTATCGAACTGATATACAGCGGACTGAGCAACAGAGAGATAGCAGAGAAGCTGTATCTTTCCGAAAGCACAGTAAAGACACATATCTATAACATATTCAGGAAACTGGACGTCAGGAACCGTGTCAGCGTCATATGTATGATAAACGGAGAATTCCAGGATGACGAGACAGATAAAAAAGAAAGCTGCACAGATGACAGCAAGTGATATATAAAGGAAAAAAGAGAGCCGGCGAAAAATCCGGCTCTTTGAGTATCATGGTACAAAAAAACAGCAGCCACTATAGCGCAGCTACTATTTTTCTGTAATTGATTTCCTGTGTCATAGGGATACTGTACCCTATATCGGGAAACCACCAGGTGCCCAGTGTGAAGATGATCAGTGCGATTTTGCAGAGGAAGACCCTTGAACCACTCTGATATAACCTGTCGATGCCTGCCAGCCCGAGAAAAATCGAAAGAAAGAGAGTAACATAAGGATTTTTCAATCTGACATCGTCAGGGATCCGACCATCTTCTCCCAGGAGCACCTGAATTTCATCTACATGTTTTCTGCCGACGAACTTGATCAATTGCTTTCTGTCCATGATGTTGTCTCCTCGTTGTAGTATCTTTGATTTTTATCGTGCGTGGCTCATAACTGTTGAGTAACTGAAGTCATGGTTTTGAAATCACAGTAACTATGATATCAGAAATCCGGCAGATGTTAATCCGAATCCGGTATGAAACCGTGTCGTAAAAAAGTATGATATGGATGGCAACGCTGCAGATCGTCGCAAATCTGTGAAAAAAACAGAAAAATGCGGGTAGTACTGTAGTACTAAATCCACTGCCTGTGCGGTTTACGGGACTTCTGCATCAGCTGTGCCACCATCGCCGTTTTTTCAGCAGTCAGGGTATCCCGGAACGTATGTCAGCCTGCAGATAATGTCAAAAATCAATGTTAAATCTATCTTCATCTTCTTTTATTTACCATATAAATAATGTATACTTATAAAGTGCAGCTTCATACGAGGCAGGCACTTAACGAGAGTCAGAAGGCAGACATTTACGCTGTCGTTATAATAAAACCAGAAAAGATTCGATTCCGGAGAAAGGGGAAGAATATATGAGTCTAATGGAAAAGATATTTGGAGACCTGAATGAAAAAGAAGTAAAGAAGGTCTCTAAAATAGCAGATAAGGTAATGGCATACGATGAAGAGATGCAGAAACTGACGGATCAGCAGCTCAGGGACAAGACTGATGAGTTCCGTGACAGGATAAAGGCAGGCGAGACACTGGATCAGCTGCTGCCTGAAGCTTTTGCCGTATGCCGTGAAGGAGCATGGCGAAGCCTGGGGATGAAACATTTCCGTGTGCAGGTCATTGGTGGTATCGTACTGCATCAGGGCAGGATATCCGAGATGAAGACCGGTGAAGGTAAGACTCTGGTGGCAACGCTTCCGGCATATCTCAACGCCCTTGAAGGCAAGGGCGTGCATGTAGTCACAGTCAACGATTATCTGGCAAAGCGAGACATGGAGTGGATGGGCAAACTTTACACATTCCTCGGTCTCACTGTGGGATGCGTGATCCACGGTATATCAGAAGAAGAAAGGCGTGCGGCATACCAGGCGGATATCACATACGGCACCAACAATGAATACGGTTTCGACTATCTTAGAGACAACATGGTGATCTACAAGGAGGAAATGATGCAGCGTGAGCTCAACTACGCCATCATAGACGAAGTCGACTCCATCCTTATAGATGAAGCCAGGACGCCGCTGATAATATCCGGCAGAGGCGACAAGTCCACTGATATGTACAGGAAGGCGGACGGATTCGTTCGCACACTGAAAGTCGAAGAGGACTTCACCATCGAAGAGAAGGACAAGCAGATATCCCTTACAGAAGAAGGTGTGGCGAAGTGCGAAAGCTACTTCGATGTAGAGAACTTCTCCGATCCTGAGAACATGGAGATAAACCACCACGTGCTGCAGGCCCTCAAGGCAAGGAATATGATGAAGCGTGACGTGGACTACATCGTCAAGGACGGCGAGATCGTCATCGTCGACGAGTTCACAGGCCGTCTGATGTTCGGAAGACGCTACAGCGACGGTCTCCATCAGGCCATCGAAGCCAAAGAAAATGTCATCGTGCGCTCAGAGTCAAAGACACTGGCGACAATAACACTGCAGAACTATTTCAGGATGTACCAGAAGCTTGCCGGAATGACAGGTACAGCCAAGACAGAAGAAAGCGAATTCAGAGACATATACAATATGGACGTAGTTGTCATCCCTACCAACAAGCCGGTAGTCAGAGACGACAGACAGGATGCCATATATGCGACTGAAAAAGGCAAATACAAATCCATCGTGGACAGCGTCGTGGCAGCTCATGAGACAGGACAGCCGGTACTGGTAGGTACCATCTCCATCGAAAAGTCCGAGCTTATCGCCAATGCTTTGAAAAAGAAAGGTATAAAGCATTTCAACGTACTGAATGCGAAGCAGCATGAGAAGGAAGCTCAGATCATTGCAGAGGCAGGACGTCTGGGAGCTATCACCATCGCCACCAACATGGCCGGAAGAGGTACCGACATCATCCTGGGAGGCAATCCCGAGTTTGAAGCCAAGCGTGAGATGACTGCCAACGGATACGATTCGGACACTATCGCATTTGCTACAAGTTTTGTCCAGAGCGATGATCCGGAGCTGCTGAAGGCACGTGAGGAATTCAATGCGCTCCATGAGAAATACAAACAGGAACGTAAGGAAGAACAGGAAAAGGTCAGAGAACTGGGCGGTCTTTGCATAATAGGTACAGAACGTCACGAGTCACGAAGGATCGACAATCAGCTGAGAGGCCGTTCCGGAAGACAGGGAGACCCGGGATGCACTCAGTTCTGCATATCCATGGAGGACGAGCTGATGAGGCTCTTCGGCGGCGAACGCATGCAGGCCATCGTAAGGAGACTGGGAGTCGAGGACGACGAAGCTATCGAAGCCAAGGCTATAACAAAACAGATCGAAAACGCACAGAAGAAAGTCGAAGGCAGGAACTTTTCCATAAGAAAATATGTACTGCAGTACGACAATGTCATGAACAAGCAGCGTGAGATCATCTACGGCGAACGTAAGAGAGTTCTTTTCGGAGAGGATCTGAGGGATTATCTGGTGTCCATGACGCATCAGCTGATAGACGAAGTCGTGGATCCTGTAGTCATCGCTTCCAAGTTCCCTGAGGAATGGGATTTCGAAACGATAAACAAGGGACTGGCAAAGATAACTCCTGCCTTCGAACCTCTTGAATTCGATGAGGAAGTACTCCACGATATGGACGAGCAGAGCCTCAAGAACGGACTTTACGAGGATTTCGAAGATCTTTACAAAGCGAAAGAAGAAGAAATCGGTATCGACAAGATCAGAGAGATCGAGCGTATGATACTCATCAGAGTCGTGGACAATAAGTGGATGGATCACATCGATGATATGGAGCAGCTCAAGAACGGTATAGGTCTCAGAGGTCTCGGCGGACAGGATCCGGCAGCAGCCTATGCACAGGAAGGTTTCGATATGTTCGAGCTGATGGTCAACTCCATCAAGGAAGAGTTCGTCAAGTTCTGCTATAACGTGACAGTGCAGACCACTACAGAGAGAAAGAACGTCCTGGGACACGGCGAGAGCCACAAGGATGAATTCTCCGAGGAGCAGTATCTTGAAGCGGCCGAAGAAGGCGAGATGCCTGATGGCACAGTGATCCCGGAAAGAGAACACAAGCAGGAAACATACCGCAGAGAACAGCCGAAGGTAGGCAGGAACGATCCATGCCCTTGCGGAAGCGGGAAGAAGTATAAGCACTGCTGCGGCAGGACGTTACCCCGCGAGTAAGCGAGCGGCCGGTGGGTCCGCCGTCATATGTCGCAGCGATACAAGCTGTAAAGCGGCGCAGGAGAGCGTGGCGACCAACGACGCAGGAACGAGTAGTGCTTGTTAAAATCCGCCAGCAAATAATAAAACCGATTAGGAGAGTGAGAAGTTTGATAATTACAGATCAGATCAAAACGCATCTGCCTGCTTTGCAGACGATGCTCAAAGAGGCAGGTGAGTCCCTTTGACCCGGCAGGGCTGAAGGAACGAGTAACTAAAATAGAAAAAGAAATGGGCAGAGACGGTTTCTGGGACGACCCGGAATCCGCTCAGAAACTCATGAAAGAAAAGAAGTCTATCGATGACAAGCTTGAGGAGCTGGACAGCCTTGGCAGCCAGCTTGAGGACCTTGAAGTCATGGTGGAGATGGCAGAGGAGGAGAACGACGAGGAAATGGCACAGGAGGCCGAGGAAAGTCTCAAGTCTCTTGAAAAGAGCCTGGAAGATCTCCGACTGCGTACACTGCTGAACGGCAAGTACGACAAAAACAATGCCATCATATCAGTACATGCAGGCTCAGGCGGCACAGACGCCCAGGACTGGGCGGAAATGCTGCTGAGGATGTACACAAGATGGTGCGAGAAACGAGGCTACAATGCTAAACTCATCGATATGCAGGACGATACGGAAGGCGGCATCAAGGGCGCCACACTGCTGGTAGAAGGCGAGTACGCCTACGGATATCTCAAGAATGAAAAAGGCGTGCACCGCATAGTCAGGATATCGCCATTCGATTCATCGGGAAGACGTCATACATCATTTGCATCACTGGACGTGACGCCGGAGATAGACGATGAGATAACCGTCGATCTGAATCCGGAAGATCTGCGTATAGACACATACCGTTCCAGCGGAGCAGGCGGACAGCACGTCAACACAACTGATTCGGCTATAAGGATAACCCATATACCGACGAATATAGTAGTGACATGCCAGAACGAGAGATCACAGCATCAGAACAAAGAAGTCGCTATGAAACTGATGATGTCCAAACTGCTGGAACTCAAGGAACGTGAGCAGAAAGAGAACCTGGACGAGCTCAAGGGCGACTACAGCCAGATCACATGGGGCAGTCAGATACGCTCCTACGTTTTCCATCCGTACACCATGGTCAAAGACCACAGGACAGGCGCCGAGGTAGGCAATGTCAACGCAGTGATGGACGGTGATCTTGACTACTTTATAAACGAAAAACTGAAACAGAAGGAGTAAGGTGATGGATATAGCAGCAATGCTTGCAGGGGAGTTCGGACTCAGACAGACACAGGTCGACCAGACGATAGCTCTGATCGACGAAGGCAACACTATCCCGTTCATAGCGAGATACAGGAAAGAAGCCACCGGCGGGCTCAGCGATGTCGTACTGAGGGATCTTGACGAGAGACTGACATATCTGAGGAATCTTGACGAGAGAAAAGACGAGGTTATACGTCTCATAGACGAGCAGGGGAACCTCACAGATGAGCTGAAAGCTCAGATACAGGAAGCCGAAGTGCTCCAGAGAGTGGAAGACCTTTACAAGCCTTTCAAGAAGAAAAAGGCGACCCGTGCTTCAAAAGCCAGGGAAAAGGGACTGGAACCTCTGGCACTGATATTCAGAGCACAGGAAAAGGAATCCGGCAGCATAGATGAACTGGCAGCGGATTTCATCGATGAAGAAAAAGGTGTTTCGTCTGCAGCGGAAGCCGTGCAGGGTGCATGCGATATAATCGCAGAAATGATATCCGACGATCCGGAGCTCACTGCAGCAGTCAGAGAGAGGACCATACAGACCGGACTGATAAGCACTGAAGCCACTGACTCTGAAGAAAAGACAGTATACGACATGTACTACGAATACAGCGAAGGCATCAGCAAGATGCCGAACCACAGGGTGCTGGCAGTCAACAGAGGTGAGAAAGAAAAGAAACTCAAGGTGAAAGTGGTAACTGATCCTGAGCGTATGGAAAAACTCATTGCAGATGAGATCATAACAAATGAACGCTCCATTTTCATGAGTCTGCTGCAGGAAACAGTGGCGGACGCCTATAAGCGCCTGATGGCGCCATCGGTGGAGCGTGAGATGAGGAACATGCTGACAGAACGTGCAGAGGCAGAAGCTATCAAGGTCTTTGCAAAGAACACGGAAAAGCTTCTGATGGTGCCGCCGGTGAAGGGTGCAAGGATAATCAGCATCGACCCGGGCTACAGGACAGGCTGCAAAGTGGCAGTCCTCAACGAGACCGGAAAGCTGCTGGCATACACTACAGTGTTCCCTACAGAGCCTAAAAAAGACATCAAAGGCACAGAAGCTGTTTTCCGCAAGATGGTGGATAAATTCCGCATCAATACTTTCGTCATCGGCAACGGCACTGCATCGAGAGAGACTGAAGAAGTCGTGGCTGATTTCATAAGAAAGAGCGGTCAGGATCTGACATACACGATCGTGAACGAAGCGGGAGCCTCTGTTTATTCAGCATCGAAGCTGGCTACTGAAGAATATCCGGATCTTGACGTCACAGTCAGGGGAGCCATGTCTCTGGGCAGACGTCTACAGGACCCGCTGGCTGAACTGGTGAAGATACCGACGAAAAGCATAGGCGTAGGTCAGTATCAGCATGATATAAATCAGGGACTTCTGGAAAACGCTCTCGACAATGTCGTGGAGGACTGCGTAAACAGAGTCGGCGTGGACCTCAACACTGCATCGCCGTCGCTGCTGGCTCATGTGGCAGGCATCAACATGGGTATCGCCAGGAATATCGTGGCGTACCGTGAGGAAAACGGCGTGTTCAAAGAGCGCAGGGAACTCATGAAGGTAGCGAAGCTCGGTGCGAAGACATACGGCCAGTGTGCAGGTTTCATGAGGATAAGCGATGGGAAAAACCCTCTTGACGGGACTGCAGTACATCCTGAATCATATGGAGCAGCAGAGGCTATGCTGGCGAAGCTGGGATTCAGTAAATCCGATATAGGCAGCGGAGGCCTTTCAGATATAGACGACAGGATATGGTCGGTATATGGCGAGAGCAGCCAGGAAAAACCTAAGACGAGAGCCAAAGGACTGGCAGTGCTGGCAGAACTTTCAAAGAAAGAGAAAAAGTCTAAGCGCAACATGAAAAAAGCCATCGAAAAGATGGCGGCCGAGCTGGATACAGGTGTGCCGACACTGACAGACATAATCGAGGAAATGAAAAAGCCGGGGCGTGACCCACGTGAAGATGCACCTCCTGTGGTATTCAGAAGCGACGTGAGATCCTTCGACGATCTGAAAGTAGATATGGAGCTTGAAGGCACTGTGCGCAACGTTGTGGACTTCGGAGCCTTCGTGGATATAGGCGTTAAAAACGACGGACTTGTGCACATTTCCCAGATGAGCAATAAATACATAAACCATCCTATGGATGTGGTTTCTGTAGGTGATACTGTCAAAGTGAAGATAATAAGTATAGACCGTGAAAAACAGAAAATAGGGCTTACGATGAAGCTCAAATGATAACAGAAGCAGCCGGGCAGACAGATTGCCAGGCTGCTTTTTGTTCTACGACCGGCAGCACATGCTTCTGACGGATCAAAACTCCGAATACGGCTGCTGGCGTGACAGAACAGCTTTGCTGCAGGATCGTCCTGAAGCCCTGCAACCGGCATGGATACTGACTTCAGGAGGAGCTGTATACAGTATTTATGGTTTCTGAACTTGTATTAAATTGTCTGATATGTTAAAATTCTATGGTGATGCCTGTATGCATCACACAGTTATTCAATGAGAAAAAGGAGAAATATATATGAGTGCCATAGCAGAAACGGTCGTGAAGTTCTGGGGCGATACCGGTATAGCGAATTTTACATATCAGAACGGTATCATGATCCTTGTATCTTTCGTATTCCTGTATCTGGCTATCAGACGTGGATTCGAACCGCTGCTTCTTGTACCTATCGCATTCGGTATGCTGATGTCGAACCTGCCTGTGACGGGCATGTTCCTGGAGCATTTTGACATAACCAGCTCATCCCAGCTGTCAGATGCAGGTCTGCTGACTATATTCTACAGTCTGAAACCTGTGCTTCCGTCCCTTATATTCCTTGGAGTCGGAGCCATGACGGATTTCGGGCCGCTGATAGCGGATCCAAAGTCCCTGCTCATGGGAGCCGCAGCGCAGCTTGGCATATTTTTCGCATTTTTTGCAGCAGTCGCACTGGGATTCGATGCTCAGGAGGCAGCTTCCATAGGTATCATCGGCGGTGCAGACGGACCGACGGCGATATTCCTGACCGGCAAGCTGGCAGATCATCTGCTGGGACCTATAGCGGTGGCAGCATATTCATATATGGCTCTTGTACCGGTGATACAGCCGCCGATCATGAGACTTCTGACAACGAAAAAAGAACGTGAGATAAAGATGGAGCAGCTCAGGGTGGTGAGCCAGAGGGAAAAGATACTCTTCCCGATAGCAGTCACAGTTGTAGTAGCATTGCTGCTTCCGTCAGTGGCGCCGCTAATCGGTATGCTGATGCTGGGCAACCTGTTCAAGGAATGTGGCAGGACATCAAGGCTTTCCGAGACCGCCAGCAATGCGATGATGAACATACTGGTGATAATACTGGGGACATGTGTGGGCGCATCTGCTACAGGCGATACATTCATAACATGGTCCACCATCAAGATAGTCATCCTCGGCGTCTGCGCTTTTGCAGTAGGTACAGCAGGCGGAGTGCTCATCGCAAAGCTGATGAATGTGCTGACAGGAGGAAAGGTAAACCCTCTCATCGGTTCGGCAGGCGTATCCGCAGTGCCGATGGCAGCCAGAGTATCACAGATAGAAGGCCAGAAAGCCAACCCATCCAACTTCCTGCTGATGCACGCCATGGGACCGAACGTGGCAGGCGTCATAGGCTCAGGCGTGGCAGCCGGAGTAATGTTATCAATGTTCGGTGGATTTTAGCCGGAAAGTGTGATATAATAAAAACAGATTTGAAACGCAAATCTCTAAAATCATTTTTATACACCGCGAAAAATCTCGATGCTCTCAGGAACAGCGGGCTTTTTTGCAAGCTGCATTAAAATTTTTACATGCAGCAGTCCATGAAAGGAACGCACGATCTATGAAAAAAACAGATACAGTCCTGTTCGATTTTGACGGGACTCTGATGGATACGAACGATATGATACTGGGTTCCTGGCAGCACACATTCAGGACGCTGGCAGGACATGAGGCGGATGAGGCTATGCTGGTCAGGACCTTCGGCGAACCGCTGGGAGACACCATGAAAAAGTTTTTTCCTGATGTGCCTGCGGAGAAGTCCCTGGATATATACAGAAGCTACCAGAAAGAAAACTTCTGTGACATGATAAAACTTTTCCCCGGCATGGAGGAGCTGCTGGAGGAGCTGAAACAGAAAGGGTACAAGCTGGGCCTTGTGACTTCGAGACTTTACAACACTACGATGCAGGGGCTGGAGCACTTCGGCATAAAAGATCATTTCGATGCGATACTCACAGCAGACGACACGCCGCTCCACAAACCTGACCCGGCGCCGATAAACCTGACGCTGGAAAAGCTTGGGTCAGAGCCGGAAGATTCGGTGATGGTAGGTGATACTATGTTCGATATACTCTGTGCAAGGAATGCAGGAGTGATGTCGGTGCTGGTGTCATGGTCACTGGCTCTCGGAGACAGAACCGATTTCGGAGAGGATGCACCGGACCATATCATAACAAGTCCGAAGCAGATTTTTGACATCATCTGACAAGTTATATGAGACAGGAGGTTTGCCATGCTGAATATATATCACGGACCGGAATACATAGATAAAAGCAGATTCAAATTCGAACACATAAGCGGCAGGACGCTGCTGCTGGTGCCCGACCAGTTTTCCCTGCAGGCGGAAAAGGACGCACTTTACTATCTCGGTACCGACAGTCTGATGGATCTGAGAGTCGTGGACTTTTCCACACTGGGACACAAAGTCCTGCAGCAGGTGGGAGGCGGCAGACTGCCGCTGATAGACAAATACGGCAGGCATATGCTCCTGACGAAGATAATAAACGAAGCAGGAGAGGAACTTGAGATATACAGGAACCTGAGCTGGAAAAATTCCTTCATAGATATGATGAACACCATGATCTCGGAGATGAAGCGGTACGGAGCAGTGCCGGAGGATATCTCCGGCGCAGCAGAGAGCCTTGAAGACAGCGGCTTCCTGAAATACAAACTCACTGATATATACAGGATATTCAGCCGCTACGAAGACGCCATAAAGGACAAATATCTCGATTCCGAGGACTACATGACGTTCTATGGTGAAAAGATATCCCAGGCACCCATGGTAAAGGAAGCGGATGTCTGGATATACGGATTCGATACTTTTACGCCGAGGAATATGCAGATAATCGAGAAACTGCTGCTGACAGCACGGTCGGTGAACATAGTGCTGGCATATGACAGTGATGAATGTTTTTCCCTGACGTCATACATCATGGAGTCGCTGCGGGAGCTTGCGGCAAATGCAGGCGTGGAGGCAGTGGTATCTGAGATAGACGGCGTGAAAAGAAAGACTGCGGCAGGAAGAGCGGCAGAGCTCTCAGCAGCCGGGAGCAGAGGCGGCGCAGGCGGTGAGATACCGGTGGTCCTTGCAGAGCTTTCCAATCCCTATGCGGAGGCAGAGCGGGCAGCGTCATATATACAGAAGCTGGTGAGAGAACATGGGTACAGATACAGCGATATAGTAGTGGTATGCAACGATCTTGACGGCAGGGGTGCAGTGCTCAGGCGAATACTGACAAGATGGGGCATACCTGTGTTCATCGACAAGAAACGAAAAGTGACGTACCACAGTGCAGTGGTTTTCCTGCTTTCACTGATGGAGATAATCGCCGGAGGTTACAGGAATGAAGCTGTGATGAGGCTGTTGAAGTCAGGCATAATCAGATATGAGTCAGAGGAGGCGGAGCTGCTGGAAAACTACATAGCGCAGTACAGGACAAAGGCTGCCATGTGGAAAAACGGATTCGTCAAAGGCGCAGAGCAGTACGGTGAAGAGACTTTTGCACGCATAGACGCTCTGAGAGGCTGCATTTCACAGGTAGTCGAGGAAGCTCGTGAACGTGTCAGCAGGAAGAAAAAAGCCGGCGAGAAAATAAGAGGCCTCTATACTTTCCTTGAGGAGGATCTGGAGCTGACGAAGCACCTTGAGGAGATAATGCAGGATCAGATAGAAAATGATCTTGCGGAAAATGCAGCGGAAACCGCTCAGAGCTGGAGCGTCATCTGCAGGATCTTCGATCAGGTCGCAGAAACTGTAGGGGACGAGCAGATATCCAACAGGGAGCTGCTGACCCTGCTGACCGCAGGTTTTGAAGAAATGGAGATAGGTCTGGTTCCTGTGACTCCTGACAGTATCGTGATAGGTACACTGCAGAGGACGAGACTCAGCAGGATAAAAGTGATGCTGGTGGTGGGAGCCAATGAAGGTGTGCTGCCTATGGGCCGTGAAGACGAGGGTCTTCTCAGCGAGCGTGAAAAGGCGCACCTTGAGGAAATGGGACTTGAGATCTCCAAGCGCAGCCTGATCTCCAGAAAAGAAGAAAGCATAGCTGTATACAGGACGCTTTACATGCCGGAGGAAAGACTTTACATAAGCTGCTGCAAGGCAGGCGCAGAAGGCGAGAATGTCAGGCCTTCGGAAGTTTTCATGAAGTTCAGGGATATGTGCGGTGATGATATCCTCCCGGATCTTGACGATGAAAGCGATATCATGGACCGGATCACCACAAGGCAGGGGACGCTGGCTCCCATGGCTGAGGCTCTGCGGGAGTACGGCGACGGAGAATATATCGGCAAAGACTGGCTGAGGATAATGAACTGGTATGGAAAAAACGAACCGGACAGTCTTGCAGGCGTGAAAAACGGTCTCATTTTCAGCAGCAATACTGCATCCCTCGGTGAAAAACTGGCGGATGCGCTTTATCGTGGCGACAGGCAGGACCTTGAGGTCAGTGCATCTCAGCTGGAAAAGTACAGCAGCTGTCCTTTTGCACATTTCATAGGGTACGGACTGAGACCTGAGGAGCTGAAAGCATACGAGATAGGAGCCAGAGAGATCGGCGATATCTACCATGAGGCGCTGATGATATTTTCCCAGGGACTCAATGCAGGTCTTGGAGCCGGGATGGAGATAAGCGATCCGGGTTCGCCATGGATGGAGATCAGCCGTGACCAGTGCCACGACAGGATCGCAAAGATACTGAAAGATGACCTTGCCGGGTACCGTGAAGGTCTGATGTCCGCAGGCAGAGCGGAGGAGTACAAGACGTGGCGTATTACTGAGATATGCGACAGGATAGCCTGGACCATGGTGGAGCAGGTACGCAAGGGAGCAGTCAGCAGTATGGGGTTCGAAGTGCCTTTCGGCAAGGGCCGCAGGCTGCCGGAGATCCATGTGGATGCAGGCGGTCGTGATGTGCTGATCCGTGGAAAGATAGACAGACTGGATATCCTTGAAGGCCCGCAGCCGGCTGTCAGGGTCATAGACTACAAGACCGGCAGCGACTATATAGATCTCGAGCATTTCAGGAGCGGATACAAGCTGCAGCTGATGATATATCTCAGGGCAGGCATGCATCGGGGCGAGCTGAAACCTGCCGGCGTGTTCTATTTCAGGATACATGATACCGACATCAATGCGGACAATAAGAAAGTCGTGCACGGTGAAGAGGCTCTCAATGAGCGTATCGAGGAAAGTTACAAGCTGCAGGGTATCATGCTGGATGATACCGGTATGATAAACAGTATGGACAGCGGATTTGACGGGAATTCCAGCGTGGTGCCGGTGAAATTCAACAAAACAAAAGGAGTGTTCGTGCCGTCACCGGGCAGCGAGCTGCTTTCAGAAGAAGAGTTCCGTGAACTCAGCGAAGAAGTGGATGCACAGATAAAACGCATATGTACAGAGATCTGTGACGGCAGCATCGCAGCAGAACCGAAACGTGAGAAAAAGCGTGACATGGACGGCAAAGTCGTCACATCCTGCAGATACTGCAGATACAGGAGCATCTGTATGTTCGATACAGCATTCAGAGGATGCAGGTTCAGGACGGTGTAGAGAATTACCGGAATGCCGTGGTCTTAGACATTTTCTTCTGTGAAAAATACGATTTTTGAGGCGGCAGCGTTATCATATGCTGGAGTCGGTGCATCTTTTATGTTAGAATAAGGACAGAAGATGAAACATAGATTTTTTCATGGAGGAGATGAGAATGAAAAAACCACTCACACTGGTCCTTGCAGCTATCATGGCAGTGTCTATGATACCGGGACTGGCATTTGCGGGAGAGGCATCAGACAGCACAGATGCCGCAGTAAAGGCATCAGCTGTAACACAGGAAAAGGAAGATGAAGACAGCACAGCAGGCACACAGCAGCTTGAGGAAAAAGAGCTGGTCAGTGCAGCGGTGGACGGCATTTCACAGAACAAAGCCGTATACGGTATAGGCTATGTGGAAATGACTTCAGGCGCAGAGAAGGCTTTCGAAAACAAAGTAGGTATAGTATCCTACGGAGCCAGCGGCGGATACAATGCTGAGAACGGGTACTGCAAAGGTTTCTCGAAGCAGATAACCGTAAAGGCGAAGGGTACGATCATGATGTCTGTCAGCGGAGAAAGCAACAGCAGCAGCGGATACATATATTTCGGTGTTTTCAAAGACAGGAACATGACGCAGCCGGTGAATGGATACCAGGGTGTCAGTAGCGTCAGTGTAGGAAGCAGCAAGCCGGGGGCTGGTGTCTTCAGCATACCTGATAAGGGGACATACTATGTCGGTGTGTATTCCTATATATCGTCTGATCAGGAATACAATGTGATTTCTCTTGCAGCATACGCCAATGGTGCAGACCGCACGCTTTCGAACGGCAAATGGAGCACTGTAGGACATAAGGAGGAACAGACTAATCTGTTCAAATTCAAGGCGTCCAGCACAGGATATATACGTGTCGATGCAGAATCAGACTACAGTGTTACTGTGACACTGCTCAGCAGCAGCAAGAAGGCACTGTCATCGGCAGCGAGAAATTACTATACGCCTGTGTATGGAGTCAGGAAAGGCGCCACATACTATATCCGTGTAAAGTCAGGATATAACAGTGGCGGTGGATATAATATCAAAGTCACGAATTCAAAGATAAGTGAAAAGAGCGGCAGCAGCAAATCAAAAGCTGTGAATATCAAGCGCAAGGCTACTGTCAAAGGTACAGTGACTGCCGGTGAAAGCCGTTCAGACTGGTACAAATTAAAACTGTCCGGCAAAAAAACGTAACGTTGACGGTAAAAGGTGCTACTAACGACAGACTCAAGGTCGAGATCTATTCAGGCAAGAAAAAGATAAAGACATCTACATTCTACAACAGCACCAAAAGCCTGACGCTCAAATCAGTCGGCAAGTGGAAAAAAGGCACATATCATATCAAAGTGTCCAGAGGAAACAGCAAATCATCAGGCTGGTATTCACTGAACTGGAAATAGCAGACCACGGACTGGTCATGAACAAAAAGAGGGCGATCATTCGCCCTCTGATGGTTTTACATATTTCTTTAGAAAATAATCATTGAATCATTTGGAGTTGCATATTATAATAGAGACAACAAAAGGCGAACCGTTGAAAACGGTCAACCGTATCGATTATAAATAACCGCCGTAGTTTGAGAGCTTGGGCGGTTATTTATTTCTGATATTCAGTATTCCGATTATCACTAACCCAAAGGTCAGGATGACCATAAATTCTTCGTATGTAGAAATAATATCACCTCCCTGTATATGCAATTCGGGTTTTTCACCGTAACAGCAGATATAACTAAGAGGTTAAACCGCTTTCTGTCTTTCACGCCTTATGTTGTGATGTTAAGGCAGCATACTTGGGCATCACTGTCAAGCAGCAGGTTTGCGTTTAACTGCGTGATACATATAGGATCAGATAGTGTATATCAGAGGTTTCAGAGCTATTCATATTAATGTAACAAAAGGGCAGGAAAAACCTGTCGTTTTTTGTATGCAGGTAATGGAGAATACGGGGCTTATGCAAATCGTTCGCAGGCTCACGATCTGCCGTCCTGCGCCCTGCAGGGCAGTGCTCGGACACGGACAGTCCACCGGACTGTCAGGCCCTGCGCCTTTTCTCCCAAAGAACCGCAGGTGATTTGCAAGACAGAACGGAGCGGTGAGTTCCATTCTGGCTGAAGCCAGGGAACTCTCGCATGGGACCTTCCGCAATTCGCAAGCTCATTGGGATAGGTCTCCAAGCGAAGGCGAAGCCGAAGGAGTGAGCTTTAGTGAACGTTGGGTTCGAGCCCCAAGTGAGTATAACAAAAAAGCAGGCAATGCCTGCTTTAACTGGTGGAGAATACGGGGCTTACACATATCGTTCGCAGGCTCACGATCTGCCATCCTGCGCTCCGCAGAGCGGTGCTCGGACACTGACAGTCCACCGGACTGTCAGGCCCTTTTGGGTTCGAGCCCCCATGTGGGTATAACAAAAAAGCAGGCTACGCCTGCTTTTAGCTGGTGGAGAATACGGGGCTTACACATATCGTTCGCAGGCTCACGATCTGCCATCCTGCGCTCCGCAGAGCGGTGCT
>CAKQNZ010000016.1 GCA_934255435.1 uncultured Clostridia bacterium
AAACGAGAGCAAACGCAGGAGCAGAGAACAGAAAAGGATAGCATGTATGAACTGTCCGCAAAAAATGACCGACTGAGCTGGGACAGCGACGGCAGGATAAGCATAGACCTGAAGGAAGACATAAAGCGTGGCAACTCAGTACACGGAGCAGGGAGCCGTCTGAAAAAGGGCGAGATACTTGTGAACAAAGGCACAGAGCTCAAGGATTTTCATCTGGCGAGGCTCGTATCCGGAGGTATCACAGAGATCCCTGTCATAAAGAAACCTGTTGTGGCTTTCCTGCCGACAGGCAGCGAGCTGATAGAGCCGGGCATGGTGCCTGAGCGTGGTCAGAATATAGACAGCAACAGCATCCTGGCAGAATATGAGATAAAGGCTGCAGGAGCGCAGCCGCTTATGTACAGCATAACTCACGACAGGGAGGATATACTGGAGCAGAGGCTGACGAATGCAGTGTCAAAGGCGGATATCGTTATCATAAACGGCGGTTCGTCAAAAGGCGAAGAGGATTTCAACACAGGACTCCTGGAAAAGAACGGGCAGCTGCTTTTCCACTGGGTAAGATCAGCTCCCGGAAGACCTATGAGTGCAGCAGTGATAGACGGCAGGCTTGTAGTGAATCTGGCAGGACCACCAACGGCAGCTCTTGCAGGGTTTAAATGGCTTATTGGGCCTATGGTGCAGAGACTGACAGGCAGGAAGTCCCGCATCTTCGAATATCGTGATGCTGTGCTGGATAAGGATATGAAAAGCCCTCCGCTCGATCTTTTCAAGCTGATGAGGGCCTATGAGAAAGGCGGTGTGATATATGTAACCGACATCGAGCGGGGCAGCAGTGAATCATCAGGCGCCAATGCATATTTCATAACCGACTATAATAAAGACAGCTATAAAAAAGGAGAACATATACTGATAGGTCTGCTGTAGATCAGGGAGGATCCAAGATGAGTATTATCAACTGGAGAGAAATAGAAAAGCTCACAGGCTGGGCGAGGATGGCGTCAGACGAGGACGCCGAACACTGGGATATAGGCGCAGCCGGGTGGCAGCGCAGGATAGGCTTCGAACAGAAATTTTCACAGGCACAGGCAGACGCACTTACAAAGATCACATCAGAGGACACCGTCCTCGATGCATGCTGCGGGACAGGCAGACTGACTTTGCCACTGGCGAAAAAGGCAAAGCATGTATACAGTGTGGATGCAGGAAAACAGATGCTGGAATACTGCAGTGAAAATGTCAGAAGTGCAGGTTTTGAAAATGTGACTGTGAAAAATATCGGCAACTGGCACAAGTGCGAGCCGGGAAGAGAGATCCCTGTAGTCGATGTGGCGGTCGCATGTATTTCACCTGCCCAGGCTGATATCATAAAATTCAGCAGGTGTGCTCGCAAATACTGCTATTTCCTTTCATTCACAGGAGAACCGTATCGCTTCTTCATGGCGGAGCTGTTTCAGGGCGTACACGATCAGTGGGGCCGCATGATGCAGCAGAGAAAGCCTGAAGGCAGACAGAAGAGCGGCATAGACGTACCTTTCAATGTGCTGTATCAGTACGGAGCAAATCCGACTGTGGATTATGTTGACGGAGGATGGGAGTACGAGGCAGATACTGCTGAGGAAGTGTACAGATATCTTGCAGGTTTTTCTCATGACGATGTCCCTGAAGACAAATGGGAGATATTCCGCAGCAACTGCGACAAGCGGATGGAAAAGACTCCGGAGGGCAGATACAGATATTTTGCGAAGACGCAAATGTATGTTCTGGGCTGGGATCCGTCGGAGATAGATTTTACAGAACTGTAGTAATAAATAATAAAAAAAACATGATCTCCGGATGATGAAATCGTCATCCGGAGATTTTCGCATTTTTTGTATTGCCTGACTTCCTTGCAATATACTGCCTGGTAGGATATAATTAGATATTAAAGTATTTGGATTCTGGAGGAATTTGATGGCAGGAAAAGACTGGAACGATCTGGGGCAGGACATAAACAGGATAATACAGGATGCGGTGGATAAAAGCGATTTCAGCCGTCTGAACGACAGTATACAGGGCATACTGAGCCAGACTTTCTGCGGCTCGCAGAAGCAAAACAGCGGCAGTGGATGGGAGTTCGATCTCAGTGGCAGTAAGTCAGAACATTCTCAGACCGGCAGCAGGCCCCAGCAGAAGCAGACTTCCGGCGGATCAGGAAATGCAGCTGAGAGCAGGCAGGAGGCAGGTGCTTCGGGCAACAGAGCTAAGCAGCCGAAAGCTCCCGAAAGAGAAAACGGTACATCGCAGCAGAATGTATCACATGCAGGAAGTGGCAGCAGACCGCAAAGACAGCAGCAGTCGCAGACTCAGGGGTATGCATACAGAGAACCTGTGACATACGGAAACACTGCAGGATCATACAGCAAAAAATGGAAAAAAGCGCCGTACTTTGCAGGTAACGGCAAAAAATATGGCGCATCGGCAGGTCTCCTGTCAGGCGGCATTTCCCTTATGGTGGTAAGCTGCGTGCCGCTGGCTATGCTGATAATAAAGGCATTCATGGGGCACAGCAGCGGTATGGCTATGTTCATTTCCTTCATGGTGTGTCTTGCCGCAGGCATAGTGATGACAGCTGCAGGCGGACACCGGTTCAGAATGGCAGGAAGGTTCAACAGATATATCAGGATCCTGAATGGCAGGCATTATGCAGATATAAAGATACTGGCTGAATATTCACAGGCCACAGAAAAAGACATCCTGAAGGACATAAAGAAAATGATAAAAAAAGGGTGGTTCACACAGGGTCATCTTGACGAAAATGAAACATGCCTGATGGTTTCCAACGAAGCTTACAGGCAGTATCTCAATACAGTAAAAAATATGCAGATACAGCAGCAGGAGAGGGAGGCCAGAGCCCGTGCAGAGAAGGCACGCAAGGACAGGCTCACGCCTGAGGCGGCTGCCATGCTGGACAGAGGCAGAGAATACATAGTAAGGATAAGAAAGAGCAATGATGCGATACCGGGAGAGGAGATCTCAGCGAAGATAAAGAGAATAGAGCTCCTTGTGGCAAGGATACTGCAGCAGGCAGAAGCTCATCCGGAAACTATAAGCGATCTGAGACGGCTGATGGACTATTACCTGCCTACCACGGTGAAGCTGCTGGATGCGTATGAGGAGCTGGACAGCCAGCCGGTCCAGGGTGAAAACATAACGTCATCAAAGAAAGAGATAGAGAAGACTCTCGATACACTGAACCAGGCTTTTGAGAAACTGCTGGACGATATGTTCAGAGACAGAGCATGGGACGTATCGGCAGACATATCTGTGCTGGAAACGATGCTGGCGCAGGAGGGTCTGACAGAAAATGATTTCGGCAGAATAAATGTATGATGTCTGCAGAGAACTGTCAGGTGGATAAAAAAGAGGAGGAAGTCAAGGAATGTGTATAGCAGTGCCCGGCAGGGTGGTTGAGATCACAGACAATATCGCAAAGGTGGATTTCAACGGTAATACAGTAAAGGTCAATACAGGTATAGTGGACCCGAAGGTGGGACAGTATGTGCTTGTACATGCAGGATGCGCCATCGAAGTGATGGAAAAGGATAAAGCTCAGGAGCTTATCGATCTGTTCGATGAAATAGAATCGCTGCAGCAGGAGAGTGCAGGGTCATGAAAATAGAGCAGATAGTAGAGTATCTGAAGTCATATGACGGCAGAGAACTGAAGATAATGGAAGTATGCGGCACGCATACAGCATCCATATTCA
Organism: uncultured Clostridia bacterium; assembly: GCA_934255435.1. GTDB lineage: Bacteria > Bacillota > Clostridia > Peptostreptococcales > Anaerovoracaceae > Lentihominibacter. The sequence goes on from CAKQNZ010000016.1 coordinate 3,749, forward strand.
AAAACGGCATAAGGAGCCTTATATCTGACAAGATAAAACTCATTTCAGGTCCGGGATGTCCTGTGTGTGTCACGCCTACAGCATATATCGATAAATGCATAGAGTATGCTACGCAGCAGGATACAGTGCTGCTGACTTTCGGAGACATGATGAAAGTCCCCGGCAGCAGGGGAAGTCTTTCTGAAGCAAAGGGCAGCGGAGCCAACGTTCATATGATGTACTCGCCTTTCGAGGCAGTGGAGCTGGCGGCTGAAAATCCTCAAAAAACTTATGTGGTGGCTGCAGTGGGCTTTGAGACTACAGCACCGGCATATGCACTGATGATGCAGCAGGCGAAAGCTGCAGGCCTGAAAAATGTAAAGGTGGTGACAGCTCTCAAGACTGCGATACCTGCACTTGAATGGATATGCGACAACCAGAAAGACGTGGACGGTTTCATCTGTCCGGGTCATGTCAGCGTCATCACAGGCAGCGATGTATACAGGAGTCTTTCGGACAGATATGGCAAGCCTTTCGTCGTGGCAGGGTTTGAAGCGGAGCACATACTGGCCGCCATATACAGGATAGTGAAGCAGATCGAAGACGGTCTTGGTCTGACAGAAAATCTGTATACCAATGCAGTGAAGCCTGAAGGCAACCGCAAGGCGATAGACGTCACAAACAGTGTGTTCAGTCCTGGACCTGCCATGTGGCGCGGACTTGGCGTCATAGAGGACTCAGGACTTTATGTAAATGATGAGTATGCAGAGTTTGACGGAGGCAGCAGGGATCTTTTTGAAGATATGGAGCTGCCGGAGGAGTGCTGCTGCGGCAAAGTCATAGTAGGCATAATGAATCCTGATCAGTGTCCTATGTTCGGCAGAGCATGTACGCCGATGAAACCTTTCGGTCCGTGCATGGTGTCTGCAGAAGGTTCCTGCGGTATATGGTACAGGAACGTGCACTGACATACAGTCAGGACAAAGACCGGAATCAGGATCAAAAAATACAGGATCATGAAATATTATCAGAGTATGCTGCTGCAGATCACCAGCACAGCAGGCTCTGTTTTTTGGAACGTCAGTCCCGGAGAGGACTGCGAGGAGGCAATATGAAGATAACAATGGCTCACGGCAGCGGCGGCAAGTCTTCTGCACAGCTTATGAGCGATATATTCGGCAGACATTTCAGTAACCAGGTCCTGGACAGGATGGAGGATGCAGCTGTCCTTGAAGTAAAGGGGCGAATAGCATGCAGTACAGACTCTTTTGTAGTGACTCCCCTTGTATTCAAGGGAGGCGACATCGGTAAGCTGTGCGTGTGCGGTACTGTCAACGATCTTCTGATGATGGGAGCAGTACCTAAATATCTGACATGCGGATTCATTCTTGAAGAAGGACTGGATACAGAGCTCCTTGACAAGATCGTAGCATCCATGGCTGCGCAGGCCCGTGAAGCAGGCGTCATCATAGTCGCAGGAGACACGAAAGTAGTAGAAGGAAACGGCGGTCTTTACATAAACACTACAGGCATAGGCGAGATACCCGAAGGCCGTGACGTCAGCAGCAGCAACTGCAGGCCAGGAGATGCAGTGATACTGTCAGGCAATCTGGGAGACCATCACGCATGCATACTCAGCCACAGGATGGAGATAGAAAACGATATAAAGAGCGACTGTGCAGCGCTCAACGACATAGTCGATGCGCTTTTCAAAGAGGGTATAGATGTCAGGACCATGAGAGACGTGACAAGAGGCGGTCTCGGCACCGTTCTCAACGAGATAGCAGACAGCTCCTCATGCATGGTGGAGCTTGAGGAGGACAGCATACCAGTCCACGATGATGTCCGTGGATTCGCAGATATACTGGGACTGGATCCTCTTTACATGGGCAATGAAGGAAAGATGATAGCTGTCGTGCCCGGCGAGGAGGCACAGAAGGCTCTCGAGGTCATGAAAAATACAGAGCATGGCAAAGATGCAGCGATCATCGGCACGATAAAAGAAGGCGAAGGAACATATCTGAAGACGAGACTCGGTGCGACGAGACGCTTCGATGTGCTCTACGGGGAAGGTCTGCCGAGGATATGCTAGTGCCGTCGTAAGAAATGCAAAGTGAAATACTGGAAACAATAACAGGACCAGCAGCTTTTCATAAGGCAGCTGGTCCTGACGATGTAAAGAAAACAGAACATTAGGAAAGGCATTAAAATGGAACTGAAACAGGTGGGGAGCAGTACATATTATATACAGCATCGTACCAATATAGGCGTATACCTTCTGCCGGACAACAAAGTCTGTCTTATAGACACAGGCAGTCTCGGAGATGGTGAGAAGATCGACAGTCTGATATCTGCACAGGGCTGGGAGATCGGATATATCATAAACACACATACACATATAGATCACCTTGGCGGCAACAAGTATCTGATGGGCAAATATCAGATACCGGCGTACTGTGCAGATACAGAGATACCCTTTGCACACTGCAGCGAGCTTGAAGCCGCATACATGAACGGAGGCAAACCATGCAGGAAGCTGAGAGAGGTATTCACCCACACAGGCAGGATGGGGTTCAGGGATATAGAGACATCCTATGGCGGAGACCTGCAGTGGATATATCTTCCGGGACATTCCTTCGGCATGATCGGTATCAGGACTCCTGATGACATCTGGTTCACGGCAGATGCATACATGGGGCGTGATGGTCTGGAAAGGCACAGCTTCGCATATATGTGCGATGTAGAGGCGTATATAGATACTCTCGAAAAAGTAAAGACTCTGGAGGGAAAGCTTTTCATACCGTCCCACGGAGATGCCGAGGAGTCAGTGTCAGAGACTGCAGAGCTGAATATGATAAAAACGAGAGATACGATAGAACTCATCAGAGATATATGCAGTGATGAGATATCCCTGGACGGCATACTGCAGCAGCTGTACCAGAGGCTGGAAATGAGGACGAACATCGTGAACCATGCACTGATATCATCTACTGCAAAATGCTATCTCACATATTTGCAGGACAGAGGTGAGCTCGAGTGCAGCTTCAAAGACTGTATACTCCACTGGAAAAAAGCATGATAATGAAAAATACCTGAGACATCCGGCCTTTCGGTGAGATCGATGTATCAGGTATTTTTGTAAGTAAGATCATATGCAGCGGTATACATAGTGGTTTATGCTCCGGCAGGGGATGTGATCCGGGTATGGTGCTGCAATGCCGGCAAAACAGATGGAAGCCTTAACAGTATCAGAGCTGACTGTTTCTTTCACCATATTCCTTGATGATGCTGACTGATGCGCTGCATCCAAGTCTGTCGGCACCTGCATCTATGAACGCATGAGCATCTTCCAGTGTCCTTATACCTCCGGAAGCTTTCACTCCAAGTCTCTTGCCGACACATCTTTTCATAAGCTCCACATGGTGCAACGTAGCTCCGCCGCTGCTGAATCCGGTGGATGTCTTTACGAAATCAGCACCGGCTTCTTCGGCTATGCTGCAGAGTTTCGTTATCTCATCATCAGAAAGCAGACATGTTTCCAGGATGACTTTCAGTATCGCAGGTCTTTCAGGAAGGTGACTGTGACAGACGTCTGCAAGAGCGGCTATCTCATCTCTGATATACGACCAGCTGCCGTCTTTTGCGGCGCCGATATTTATCACCATATCTATTTCAGACGCACCGTCTGCTACAGCCTGTCTTGTTTCGGCAGCTTTTATTGTGGCTGACATTGCTCCGAAAGGGAAACCCACTACGGTAGCTACTCTGACATTTGTATTTTTAAGTTTTTCATAAGCCCGTGCTGTGTGGCATCCGTTTACGCATACAGATGCGAACCCATATCCGGCAGCTTCATCACACAGTTTGTCTATAGCCGCTGCCGAAGCATCGGGCTTAAGCAGCGTATGATCGAAGTATTTACTGAATTCCTTCATAAAAGTGGCCTCCGTTTTAAATGGAAATATCTTCGCTGGTGTCGTACCTCAGCTGATCTTCGTAAGTCTCTCTTCTAAGTACGATACGTGCTTTGCCACCCTTTGCAAAGACTACTGCAGGTCTTCCGGCTCTGTTATAGTTGCTTGCCATGGAATAGCCGTATGCTCCTGTGGAATACATGATCAGAAGATCTCCGGGCTGCGCTGTATCAGGCAGATCGGTCTGCTGGATCAGGATGTCTCCGGATTCGCAGTTCTTGCCTGCCACACAGTATGTCCTGTTCTTAGGTTCTCCCAGCCTGTTTACGATATCGCATTCGTACTCAGCCTGGTAGAGCGCAGGTCTGATATTGTCGCTCATTCCCCCATCAACGAAGAGATAGTGTTTGGTATCCGTGTCCTTGAGGAATCCTACTGTATATAATGTGGAACCTGCTTCTCCTGCTATGGAGCGTCCCGGCTCGATCAGCAGTTCATCGATACTGAATTTCTTGTCTTCGAGGAAACTTTCGCAGCTGCGTGCCAGCTGGGCAGCGATATCGCCAAGGTCAACAGGTTTGTCGTCTTCTGTATATCTGATGCCGAAACCGCCTCCTATGCTGAGGCTGCCACAGTGTATACCGGTAGTATCCTGCATTTCCTTAGTGAAATCCAGCATTATGCTCAGGGCTTCGTTGAATGCAGTGGTCTCTGTTATCTGGGAACCGATGTGGCTGTGGAATCCTCTGAATATGACATTGCTGCTGCTGTCTATACATTTCATTATCCTCAGGATCTCGTCTTTTCTCTTTATGGAAATACCGAACTTTGAATCGGAGCCTGATGTCATGATATATTCATGAGTGTGTGCTTCGATACCGGGATTGACTCTGAGGAGCGTATCTATACGTCTGTCTGCTTCTGCAGCAAGCTTTGCCAGAAGCACAGCTTCGTCTTCGTTATCTATGACCACTGTACCGCATCCGTATTCGAGAGCCAGCTCAAGCTCTTCTCCTGACTTGTTGTTGCCGTGAAAATATACGTTTTCCATGGGAAAGCCCGACTGCATCGCACAGTACAGCTCTCCGCCGCTGACAACGTCCAGGCATGCACCTGCTTCTTTTACTTTTTCATACATAGCTTTGCATGAGAATGCTTTTGATGCGTATACGACTTTCGTGCTGAATTTATCCGAACGGAAATTGCTTATGGCAGCGTCGAGCTGCTGTTCTATTTTTGATTCATCATAAACTATAAGTGGCGTACCTGCAGCCTTTGCAAGCTCTGTGCAGACCACGCCTCCGATTTCAAGTACGTTGCTGTTCATTGTCTGTTCTCCTGATTTTCTGTATTTTGGTTATTACACATTAAAAAAGTCAATGAGCATACCTCACTGACCTAAATAGCAAAATTTAAGCTTTGGCGGATAGCTCAACTGCTTTTGACAAAGCAGACAGTCATACGGCTGTTGACCGTATGCCCACCGGGATATCATGCCTGATATGTCCGGTTCGGCGAAGGTACCTCCGGATCAGGTCGATGCCCGCCGGCTATCTGATCCATCTTTTGCTCCGCACCTCTATCAACTTGTGCTTAGTTTACTATATTTTCGATGGTATTGCAACCGTTTTGTGTGCTTTAACAAATCTTTTGGTGAAGGTTATTTGCAGGGCACAAAAACATTTTGACAACTGGCATAATGACGTGTATTATGAAAAAAGTATAAATATCAGAGGTGTATGAATATGGATCATCAGGAATTACTGACCAGATACAGAAGAGATCTTCACAGGATACCGGAACTGAGCAGAGATCTGCCGAAGACTAAGGCATATATCAAAAATGTACTTTCAGATCTGGGCTGTGAAGTGTATGACGTAATAGAATCAGGCGTATATGCATATTTCGACAGAGGATGCAGCCAGACGACAGCTTTCCGTGCGGATATGGATGCGCTGCCGGTAAAAGAAATGAACACTCACGATTATGTTTCGCAGCATGAGGGAAGGATGCATGCATGCGGCCATGACGGGCATATGTCGGTGCTGCTGACGCTGGCTTCATATGTGAGTGAGACGCAGGAGCTTGGCAGCAATGTGCTCTGTATTTTCCAGCCTGCAGAAGAGACGACCGGCGGAGCAAAGGATATATGCAGTACAGGCATCTTCGAAAAATACAATGTGACACGTGTTTTCGGACTCCATATGTGGCCATTTACAGAGGCAGGGAATATATCATCAAGGCCCGGAGCACTGATGCCACGTTCATCGGAGATCACAGTAGAGATCACAGGAAAGTCAAGTCATGCCACAGCACCGGAAAACGGGATAGATTCTCTTTATATGGGAACTTGCTATATACAGCATCTTTATGAAGCTCACCGCAGATTCAAGGAAAAGAAAAAAGCTGATGGCAGGACTGCTCCGGACGAAAAGACGATAATACAGATATGCTGCATGAACAGCGGTACAGCAAGGAATGTCATACCTGGTTCATGCTCGCTCCTTGGCACTATGCGTGCATTCAGCGATGAGGATTTTGACATACTGGTCGGGATGCTGGAGGACACGGCAGATGAGATAAGCCGTGAAGGCGGATGCCGTATAACAGCCCAGCACAGTGAAGGCTATCCTCCTGTCATAAATGACAGGAAGCTATACAGCGAGATACTGCCAGTGCTGCAGAGCGCAGGCAATTATACAGAGATGGAAAAGCCGCTGATGATATCAGAGGATTACTCTTTCTACGGAAAGCATGCTGCGTCTGTATTTTTCCTGCTGGGGACAGGTACGGGCATCGCACTCCACAGCGACAACTTCGATTTCGATGAATCTGTGCTGATGAGCGGCTTCAGACTGTTCTGTTCGCTGATACAGCCAGGCGTCTGACGGTTGCATTGCAGAGTTTTGAGATGTATAATATAAAATCGGAGTAATTGGAGGCAGCATAATGAAAATACCAGAACTATACAATAAGAAAAAACCGGTTTTCTCCATGGAGGTATTCCCGCCAAAGAGAAAATCCAGTCTCGATAAGATATACGATACAGTTGAGAAACTGACTGTATGCAAGCCGGATTTCATAAGTGTGACATACGGTGCAGGCGGCAATATAGCAGACAACTCGACATGCGAGATCGCATCGACGATAAAGAAGCGTTTCGGTATAGAGACGATGGCACATCTGACATGTATCAACTCTACAAAAACTGACGTTTCTGAGATGATAAACCGTTTCAGAGAAGCCAAGATAGAGAATGTGCTTGCGCTCAGAGGCGACATCGTTCCGGGAGAGGACATCAAACGTGAATTCGCACACGCCAACGAGCTTGCTATAGAAGTGCAGCGCAAATGCAGCGACGACCTTGAGATCATCGGAGCATGCTATCCTGAGGGACATTATGAGAGCAAATCTCTCGAAGAGGATATACAGAACCTCAAATACAAGATAGGCGCAGGAGTCAAGGTGCTGGTAAGTCAGCTGTTTTTTGACAACCAGTGCTTTTACAATTTCCTGGGCAGAGCCAGACAGATGGGTATAAATGTACCGGTTTCGGCAGGTATAATGCCTATCGTCAATGCGAAACAGATAGAGAAGACGGTTGCGCTGAGCGGAGCAAGTCTTCCTCATGATTTCACTAAGATGATAAGTCTGTATGAGCATGAACCGGACAAGCTGTTCGAGGCAGGTATCGAGTATGCTGTGAAGCAGATAAGAGATCTGATAAAGAGCGGAGTGGACGGCATACATCTTTATATAATGAACAATCCCGATGTAGCGCTGAGGATATACGAGGATATCAAGGATCTGCTTCCGGGAAACAGATAATATGGATATAGATATTACAGAAAAGATTTCAAGAAAAGAGTGGCTGGTGTATCTGCAGGTAAACGGCAAGCCCGATCCTGCACTGGAGGCGCAGCTGGATGAAGCGGAGCAGCTGCTGATAAAGAATGCACGCCCCAAAGCGGTATATCGTGTGGTGGACAGGTCGGTCATACCGATGAAGGGATTTTCGATACAGAAACATCTTGAAGGGTGTCACCATGTCGCAGTGATGGCGCTTACACTTGGCATAGGTATCGATAATCTGATAAAGAAAAAGCAGGTCACTGATATGGCCATGGCGGTCATCCTTGACAGCGGTGCGTCTGTGCTGGTGGATCAGCTGTGCAATGTATACCAGATGAAGATAGACGAAGAGAACGACGGATTCACTACGGCAAGGTTCAGCCCGGGATACGGTGATTTTCCTGTACAGACCCAGAGCACTATCGTACGGCTTGTGGACGGGCAGCGTAAGATCGGGCTCAATGTCAATTCCAACAGTCTGATGATACCGAGAAAGTCAATAACGGCACTGATAGGCATATCAGACCATCCTGTCAGCGGCAGACTGGCAACTTGTGGAGAATGTGTGCTCAGAGAAAAATGCACATTGAAGAAAGAAGGTAGATTCTGTGGAGAAAAAATTTAACGACAGATTATATATACTTGACGGCGGTATGGGTACGATGCTGCAGAGATCAGGTGCGGGAGCAGGAGAAGACACTGCACGATTTGCAGTGATGCACCCGGATATACTCCAGAGCATACACAGACAGTATGTGGAAGCCGGTTCTGACATAATACTGGCAGCAACATTCGGTATCAGCCGTTTCAAAGAACAGGAACTGGGTATGCCGGCTGAGGAAGCCATAAGTAAAGCACTGGCAGCAGCTGTCGCTGTCAGGGAGGAAGCGGCTGCATCAGGCCGTGAGGTAAAAGTTGCGCTCGATGTCAGCAATCTGGGTGAACTGCTGGAGCCTATGGGTACGCTGTCCTTCGAAGACGCATATGAAGAATATTCCGAGATAATGAGACTGGGAGCGGTAAACGGAGCGGATCTTGTCATGATAGAAACGATGACAGATCTTTATGATATGAAGGCGGCTGTGCTGGCAGCGAAAGAAAATACTGATCTTCCTGTCATAGTTTCCATGACATTCGAGGCTGACGGCAGGACTTTCACAGGTGTGAGCATCGAGGCTATGGCTCTGACTCTCGAGGGTCTGGGAGTAGACGCCATGGGTATAAACTGTTCACTTGGTCCTGTTGAGATATTTCCTCTTGCAGAGAAGCTGAGGAGCCTGACAGATACCCCTGTGCTGATAAAGCCTAATGCAGGTCTGCCTGATCCCGTGACAGGTGAATACGATATAACCTGCGAGCAGTTCGTTGCAAAGATGAAAGATTATGTGGACATAGGCATAAACATGATAGGCGGTTGCTGCGGTACGGACCCTGAATATATCAGAGGCCTTGCAGCATACAAGGGTATGAAAAGGCCTTCTGAGGTGAAGAAAGAAAAAAGAGCCAGAGGGCTGGCAGTATGCAGCGGCAGCAGGACAGTGACGGTGGATCATGTCACCGTCATAGGTGAAAGACTCAATCCTACCGGTAAAAAACGCATGAAACAGGCTCTGCTCGACGGAGATTTCGACTATATCATGTCCCAGGCTATCGAGCAGATAGATGCAGGGGCAGAGATACTGGACGTCAATGTAGGCGTACCGTCCCTTGATGACGTCAGAGTCCTTCCGGAAGTAGTCAAGAAGCTGCAGGCGATAACAGACCTTCCGCTGCAGATAGACTCATCGAACCCTGACGCTATAGAGGCTGCACTGCGTGTATACAACGGCAAGCCGATAGTCAATTCAGTCAACGGTGAAGAAACTGTTATGGAGCGGATACTGCCGATAGTAAAAAAATACGGTGCGGCTGTCATAGGGCTTACACTGGACGACAACGGTATACCAAAGACTGCCGAGGAGCGTTTTGCAATAGCTGAGCGCATAGCGGACAAAGCGGAGTCTTACGGGATACCGAGGGAGGACGTTATCATCGACTGTCTGACCCTTACTGTGTCTGCACAGCAGAAGGAAGTCAATGAGACGCTGAGAGCTGTGAAAATGGTAAAAGAAAAGCTTGGTCTGAGGACAGCGCTGGGCGTTTCCAACGTAAGTTTCGGACTGCCTTTAAGACCCATCGTGAACAGGACATTCTTTACACTTGCCATGGAATGTGGTCTCGATCTGCCTATCATAAATCCAAACGATGAAGATATGATGGCGTCGCTTTATGCATTCAACGTGCTCAAGAACAGAGACATCAATGCAGCGGCATACATCGAAAGATATGCCGACAGACAGATAGCATCCATAAGTGCGAAGACAAGTGCTGCCGGAGAAAAAGGTCCGTCAGGCGGAGGTGCACATGATATTTTCTACAGCATAGAAAAAGGTCTCAGGAAAGAGACCGTGGATGCTGTAAACGGACTTCTCGAAGAAAACAAAGAGATGACTGTCGTGAACGATTATCTGATACCGGCTCTGGACAATGTCGGCAAGGGTTTTGAGAAAGGAACGATATTCCTGCCTCAGATGCTGCAGGCAGCGACGGCTGCGCAGGCAGGCTTCGATATCATAAAGGAGCGTCTGGCAGGCAGCGGCAGCGAAAGCGTTTCTCTGGGAGACGTGGTGATAGCTACAGTAAAGGGCGATATACATGATATAGGCAAGAATATAGTCAAAGTCATAATGGAAAATTACGGCTACAAAATGATCGATCTGGGCAGAGATGTGCCGGTGGAGAAGATCGTAGAAGTGGTCGTTGAGAAAAACATAAAGCTTGTAGGTCTCAGCGCTCTTATGACTACAACTCTCAAGAGCATGGAGGAGACTATCGCTGCAGTCAAGCAGGCAGCTCCTGACTGCAGAGTCATGGCAGGTGGTGCGGTACTGACGCCGGACTATGCGAAGCAGATCGGTGCAGACTACTACTGCAAGGATGCTATGAAATCGGTCGAAGCTGCACAGGAGGTATTTGCTGATGGGCAGGTTTAGGATGTGGCTCACTGAGTTGATGAGAGGCAGATATGGCGTGGATCAGCTCAACAGGTTCCTGCTTGTTGTGACGATGGTGCTGATAATCATAGATATGTTCACAAGATCACGCATACTGCATTTCGTGACACTGATACTGCTGATATACACATACTCAAGGATGTTTTCCAGGAACATCTCTGCCAGGATGGGAGAAAACCAGAGATTCATGCAGCTTGTGGGAAGGTTCAGAGGCGGCAGAGGAAAAAGCGCTGGAGGAGGTTTTGACAGGCAAGGCGGCAGAAGCAGCGGTGGATACGGCTTTGGCAGAAGCAGGGATCCGGAACACAAGATCCTCAGATGTCCTGTATGCGGTGAGAAACTCAGAGTACCCCGCAATGCAGGTAAAATAAGGATAAAGTGTCCGCACTGCGGCGAGCAGTTCACGAAAAAAGTCTGAGATTTTAATGAGGGAGGATCAGTAAATGAGAGGTTTCCCGGTCCCTGATCCGGTGGCGTTCACTATATTCGGCATAGATATAATGTGGTACGCCATCATGATAACGACAGGAATGGCAGCAGGTGTGCTGCTCAGCTGCATAAGGGCGCAGAAACACGGCATTACTTCAGAAAAACTTCTGGATATGGTCGTGATAACAGTCCCGGCAGCAGTCATCGGAGCAAGGATCTACTATGTTGTTTTCAACTGGCATTCATATTCCGGAGATTTCATCAAAATGATAAATATCAGAGGCGGTGGTCTGGCTATACACGGTGGTCTGATATTCGGCACTGCTGCGGTGCTGATATTATGCCGTGTATGGAAGATAAAGCCCCTTGAGGTCTTCGATCTGATAGCACCGGGCGTAGCTCTGGCTCAGGCCATAGGCAGGTGGGGCAACTATTTCAACTCAGAGGCTCACGGAGGTCCTACGAGTCTGCCATGGGGCGTCGATATAAATGGTGTGATCTGTCATCCTACATTCCTGTACGAATCGATATGGTGTCTGATACTGTGCATAGTATTGATAAAGATCGATAGCAGAAGGAAATTCCAGGGACAGGTGCTGCTGCTTTACTGTATCCTGTATTCCGCAGAAAGATTTTTCGTGGAGTGGCTCAGGACAGACAGCCTTATGATAGGTCCTTTCAAGCAGGCGCAGATTCTCAGCCTGGCAGTGATAGCTGTCTGCGTGGTATTTTATATCATAAAGAGATGCAGTGTAGCCGGAAACGATAAAAAATGATATAATATATATTGTCTGTGCTGCAGATCATATGCAGCCTGGATATATACAGTTATGAAGATAATAAATAACAAGGAGAGATATAAATTATGAAATTAGGTATCGTCGGACTGCCGAACGTCGGCAAGAGCACGCTGTTCAATGCTATAACAAAAGCAGGGGCAGAAGCGGCAAACTATCCTTTCTGTACAATAGAACCGAATGTCGGCGTCGTAACCGTACCGGATGAACGTCTGAAAGTACTCCATGATATGTATGATTCGAAGAAGACGATATATACGACAATAGAGTTTTACGATATAGCAGGTCTTGTAAAGGGTGCCTCAAAGGGAGAGGGACTTGGCAACAAGTTCCTGGGACATATACGTGAGGTGGCAGCCATCGTTCATGTAGTAAGATGTTTTGACGATCCCAATGTGGTGCATGTAGACGGCAGAGTCGATCCTGTATCTGACATAGAAACTATAAACCTCGAGCTGATAATGTCTGATATGGAGGTACTTGAAAGACGTATACAGAAAACAACAAAGAATCTCAAGGGTGACAAAAGTCTGCAGAAGGAGCTGGATCTGTTGAACAAAGTCAACGATTTCCTTGCGTCTGGCAGGTCGGCGAGAGCCATGAAGCTTGAAGACGATGAAGCTGAATTCGTGAAGAGCCTTGATCTGCTTTCATACAAGCCGGTCATCTATGCAGCCAATGTTTCAGAAGACGATGCTGCAAAGGAAGACAATGAATATATAAAGAAAGTCAGGGAGTTCGCAGCAACAGAAGGTTCGGATGTGGTAGTGGTATGTGCAAAGATAGAAGCTGAGATGTCAGAGCTGGATGATGATGAGAAAGAAATGTTCCTTGAGGAAATGGGTATATCCGAATCAGGTCTTGACAAGCTTGTAAAAGCATCATACAGACTTCTCGATCTGATATCATTCCTTACAGCCGGAGAACCTGAGGTAAGAGCCTGGACGATAAAACGTGGTACGAAGGCGCCGGGCGCTGCAGGCAAGATACACACCGACTTCGAAAAAGGCTTCATAAGAGCTGAAACGATAGCCTATGATAAACTTGTTGAATGTGGTGGCAATCTGGCGACAGCCAAAGAAAAAGGCCTCATAAGATCAGAAGGCAAGGACTATGTGGTAAAAGACGGAGACGTTATACATTTCCTGTTCAACGTATAAAAGAAAAAAGACCCTTGAAATCTGCGGACATACCGGGTTTTCAAAGGCCTTTTTTATTGCAGTATCCTATGTTATAAAAAACGAAGCCTGAAAAGGCTCTGTCTATGATCTTCATTTTTTAAACTGTATCATTTTGCCATGACATCTTTCGGATCAGTTCCAAGGATAAGCTCGGCTGATGTCCCCATCATATATATCGTAAAGAGCTGATCTTTGTGAGATGCATTGTTTTTTATGAATTCATCTGCCGATTCGACTTCCAGCTTGCCGTCTTCAAGGCAGGCAATACGTGCGTCGCTGCCAAGTGTAAAGTCGGTCACAAGATTTGTATCAGCTATGTAATAGCCCTCTTTGTAAGATGAACTCGGTACGACTTCTTTCTCTACTACATGAACGGAATATCCGTTGTCGGTCTTTTCTATGTCGACAAAGCCGAGCATAGTTTCGGCACCATCGTTGAGAAGCTGCTGTGAATAGTCCTCTTTGAGGTATTTTCCTGTTATTTCAGGTTCGTCTATAGTGTTTCCTGATTTTTTTTCTCCGCACCCTGCTAAAATGAGAACAGAAACCATACACAAAACAATTAATAAACCACTGAATCTTTTAAATCTGTTCATTTTCTCTCCCTGTTAAATAAATTTTAAAATATCATTTTCTTCATTCTACACTCTGAACACAGTAATATCAAGGGGTTTTGATAAATCCTGAATATGCTGACGACTTTCCTGTACATATTTTCCTGTGATTTATACAAATCGTATATGTAGTTGATGCTGTGGATAAATCATACCACATATAGTTATGCATAACTTTCAAAGAAAAGAACTGTGGATAAAAAAATCAAAAAATGGAGTGAGACTGCATCGGAAAGGAGCAATTCTGTTGATAAATGGTGTAAAGTGGTTTAAAATGGAGTAAATTCATTATGGGAGGAGTCTCGATGTTTGTAGGTAAATTCAACAATTCAATAGATGGCAAGTCCAGACTTATTGTGCCTGCAAAATTCAGAGAAGAGCTCGGAGGCAAGTGCATCATAGCAAAGTCTCTGGATGAGTGCCTGACGATATATCCTGTTGATGAATGGCAGAAGCTTGCTGACAAGCTGGACGAGCTTCCAAGGAGCAATCCGAGAACGAGAAAGGTGAAAAGACACTACTTTTCGTCGGCTGCAGAGTGTGATGTGGACAAGCAGGGACGTCTTACGCTCCCTCAGGAGCTTAAGGACTATGCAGGCATCGAAAAGGAACTTGTGACGATAGGAAATAACAGAACCATAGAGGTATGGAGCAGGGAGTTCTGGGATGCAGAGCTTGACCCTGAAACAGGGGAACTGCTGGATGCCAGCGAAGCAGCAGAAGGGTTGGAGATATATGGATTTTAAACATGTACCGGTACTATATGAAGAATGTATCGAGAATCTAAAGATAAAGACCGGTGGTATATATGCAGACGGGACTCTGGGCGGAGGAGGACACTCCATGGGTATCGGTGCCAGACTCGGACCGGATGGCCTGCTGATAGGCATAGACAGAGATGCAGATGCGATCGAGGCTGCAGGCAAGAGACTTGAGAGTCTTGAATGCAGGAAGATACTTGTGCAGGATAATTATTCGAACATAAAGGGCATACTTGAAAGAAACGGAATCCCGGGTCTCGACGGAGCACTGCTTGATATAGGTGTTTCTTCTTTTCAGCTGGACAATGCTGACAGGGGATTCTCATATATGCACGATGCGCCGCTGGACATGAGGATGAACAGAAATGATTCTTTCTCGGCTTATGATGTGGTGAACCGGTACGACAGGGATCAGCTGACATCGGTGATAAAGGACTACGGCGAGGAGCGGTGGGCTTCAAGGATTAGCGGATTCATAACAGAGCGCAGGAAAGAAAAACCCATCAAGACCACCGGGCAGCTTGTAGATGTGATAAAAGCAGCGATACCGGCATCGGCCAGAAGAGACGGTCCGCATCCAGCCAAGAGGACGTTCCAGGCAATAAGGATAGAAGTCAACGGACAGCTGGAGCAGCTGAAGAAAG
This sequence comes from uncultured Clostridia bacterium, assembly GCA_934255435.1. Lineage (GTDB taxonomy): Bacteria > Bacillota > Clostridia > Peptostreptococcales > Anaerovoracaceae > Lentihominibacter. The sequence goes on from CAKQNZ010000016.1 coordinate 18,973, forward strand.
CAGTGGATGAATTCTGCGATGTGCTGCTTCCGGGAGGGAGGCTCTGCATAATAACTTTCCACTCTCTTGAAGACAGGATCGTAAAGGACGCATTCCGCCACAGGCTCGATCCGTGTACATGTCCGAAGGAATTTCCCGTGTGCGTATGCGGCAGGGTTTCCGACGTGGTGAAAGTCACAGGCAAACCTATAGTATCAGGAAAAAAAGAACTTGAAGACAATCCTCGTGCGAGGAGCGCCAAGCTCAGAGTAATAGAAAAGAAGAGGTAAATGACATGATAGCACCTGAAAGATGGTATGAATACGAGAGAAAATATCAGAAATACGGCTTTGACATGAAGCCTGAACAGGACAGGAGAAGACAACAGAAAAAAAAGCCGGAAAACAGGTCTGCTGCACCTTCCGGCAACAGTAAAAAGCTGGTGCTTACAGCGGTCCTCCTTCTGGGAGCGATGATGATCATAAGCATTATCATGACGGCATATTCCGCAAGTATAAGGTACGACATAAATACGATGCTGCACAGCAACAATGTGCTCCAGGGAGAGATCGAGAACCTTCAGGCTAAAGTATACAGCGCCAACAACATAAAATATGTGGAGCAGGAGGCAAAGGATTCGCTTAAAATGGTATATCCCGCAGCCAAAAAACAGGTATACATATCATCGGATGATGTGCCGGCTCAGGGATTTGCAGATATAATAAAGGATAAGGCATATAACTGACATCAAAAAAATATAATATCCATAGCGATGTTATATTCATAGGAGTATACAGGACCCGGACAGCCGAGAGCAAACATGTCCGGGTAATTTATAGAGGAGAGATATGATATCAGCATCAAACAACAGCAAGAGGAATCTGATAATAATGATGATAATAATCTTTGTCTGCTTTATAGCTCTCTGTGTGAGGCTGGGCTGGATACAGATCGTAAAAAGCAGTGAACTTTCCGAAAAGGCGGTGCAGCAGCAGACAAGAGATACTCCCATCGAGGCTAAGCGAGGCACTATATATGACACTCACGGCAACGAATTGGCAGTGAGCACCACATGCTACACTATATGGGTGAGACCAACGGACGTCAGCAGCGGCAAGACGACCAAAGAAAAGAATGCCAGTGTCAACAAGACTGTCAAGGTCCTTGCAGAGAATACCGGGATGAAAGAATCTGAGGTCAGGAAGCTCGTTGAAACGAAGCAGGCATTAGTCAAAGTCAAAAAAGGAATAGACAAAGAAGCAGCGGATAAAATAAGGAATGCTGGACTTAGCGGTGTTGAGATAGCAGAAGACACAAAAAGGACATATCCTCTCGGCACATTTGCATCCCATACGCTGGGATCGGTGACTGATGACAACAAGGGGCTTTCGGGTCTTGAGAGTCAGTACAATTCATATCTGAGCGGGATTTCCGGAAGATGGGTCAATTATACCGATGCAGGCGGCAACAGGCTGTCATACGGCAAAGAAAGGTATTACAATGCTGAAGACGGTTACAGTCTGGTGACTACACTTGATCAGGCGATACAGCACTATACGGAGAAAGCGCTGAAACGTGTAATGAAAAAGACCAGCGCAAAAAGAGCGATGGCTATCGTTATGGACCCTAAAACAGGGGATATCCTGGCGATGGCACAGACTCCGAATTTCGATCTGAATGATCCTAAGACGCCGACAAGCAAAAGCGAGCAGGAAAAGCTTAAAAACATGTCCGACTCAGAGAAAGTCGATTACTGGAACAAGATGTGGAGAAATTCACTGATATGCGATGTTTATGAACCGGGTTCGACATTCAAGCTCCTGACTACATCCATAGCGCTGGAGGAGGGAATCACTGATCTTAAACAGACATACAACTGCACCGGTTCCATACAGGTGGCCGGAGAAACGATACACTGCTGGGCATATCCCAACACTCATGGGACCCAGACCCTGAAAGAGGCGGTAGGAAATTCATGCAATCCTGTATTCGTGCAGCTTGCCAGCAAGATAGGCATAGATAAGTTCTATGATTACATGGCGACCTTTGGCATAACCGGAACTACAGGCATAGATTTTCCAGGAGAAGGCACGGCCCTGCTGCAGTCTAAGGAGAATGCAGGACCTGTGGGTCTGGCAACGATAGGGTTCGGTCAGGGTGTTGCGGTCACTCCGATACAGCTGATAACCGCAGTAAGTTCTCTTGGCAACAATGGCAAAATGATGAAGCCGAGGCTGGTTAAAGAACTCAAAGACTCAAGCGGCAAGACCGTACAGAGTTTCAGCTCGGAAATAGTCCGTCAGGTGGTTTCGGAGGAAACAGCCAGCGAGATGTGTGATATAATGGAATACGTCGTTGAAGAAGGCGGAGGCGGCAATGCCAAAGTACCGGGATACAAAGTGGGCTGCAAGACAGGTACTGCAGACAAGATAAACGAGTCAGGTACAGGATACAGCAACGATACATATTCATCATGTATAGCGATGGCTCCTATAGATGATCCCCAGGTGGCAGTGCTTGTCATTGTGGATAGTCCTAAGGGAGTCCATTACGGCAGCGTCACAGCAGCGCCGGGAGTAAAACAGATACTTTCAGATACACTGCGCTATCTGAACGTGTCTCCGGACAAGAAGAGTCAGGAAAAAGCAAACTCCAAAAAAGTCACTGTTCCGGACGTTACAGGCAAGAACGTGAGCGACGCCATAGGTATACTGGGCGGAGATTCTCTGAAATACGATACAGACAAGAAAGCCATGAAAAAACAGGATTTTGTTGTCGTCAAACAGTATCCGGCAGCAGGAACGAAAGTAAAGAAAGGAAGTAAAGTTTATTTATACAATAAATAGAGCATAATGGATAAGATATCAGTAAACGAAATATTGCAGGTTGCGAATGGACGGCTCCTGTCAGGTGATGCAGGAACTTTGATAACAGGCGTAAGACACGATTCCAGGGAATGTGGAGCGGGAGCTCTGTTCGTAGCTGTATGTGGAGAAAAAAATGACGGTCATGACTATATAGAAAGCGTCATATCATCAGGAGCTGCAGCTGTGATGGTGTCTTATGAAGGACCTTGGCTTGAAAAAGCCCGTGCAGAAGGCACTGCTGTCATCCTGGTGGAGAATACAGTCTACGCCATGGGAGAACTCGCAGGATACTATCTTGATA
>CAKQNZ010000017.1 GCA_934255435.1 uncultured Clostridia bacterium
CAGAGCGGACCCTCGAAGATATGGCACAGCTGATAAAGCACGGTGAAAAGGAAGATTTCAGACCACTGCAGCTGAAATCAGAGATAAAGACACTTTTCTCGGAAGAACAGTACTGCGGTATGGTTGAAAAAGCCAAGCAGTACATCCGTGAAGGCGATATTTTCCAGGTGGTGCTGTCGAACCCGATGAGGGCAGAAGCAGAAGGCAGTCTCTTCGATACATACAGAGTGCTGAGGACAGAAAATCCGTCACCATACATGTTCTACTTTTCCAGCGACGACATAGAGCTTTCAGGAGCATCACCTGAGACGCTGGCAAAGCTCCAGGACGGCAGGATAAGCACATTTCCGCTGGCAGGCACAAGAGTGAGAGGCAGGAACGATGAAGAAGACAAGGCTCTTGAAGCTGAACTTCTCAGTGACGAGAAGGAGCTGGCGGAGCACAACATGCTGGTGGATCTTGGCAGGAACGACATAGGCAAAGTCAGCGAACTGGGTACAGTGAAAGTCGAGGAATACCTTTCCATAGAAAAATTCTCCCACGTGATGCACATAGGCTCCACAGTAACAGGGAAACTCAGCAGCGACAAGGATGCAGTGGACGCAGTGGATGCAATACTTCCGGCAGGCACGCTTTCCGGAGCACCTAAATTCAGAGCATGTCAGATAATCGACGAGCTGGAGGGCGACAAGCGAGGCGTATACGGCGGAGCCATCGGGTATCTCGACTTTACAGGCAATATGGACACATGCATAGCCATAAGACTGGTTTACAAGAAGAACGACAGGATCTGCATCAGAGCAGGTGCAGGCATCGTTGCAGACAGTGTTCCGGAAAATGAATTCATGGAATGCCGCAACAAGGCCAAGGCAGTAGTGACAGCAATAGAATTGGCAAAGGAGGGTCTCGAATGATTTTGCTCATAGACAATTACGACAGCTTTTCATACAATCTGTACCAGCTGGTAGGTTCAGTGGAAAGCGACATCAAGGTCATCAGGAACGATGAATACACGATAGAGGAAATAGAAAAAATGGAGCCGGATGCGCTGATAATATCGCCGGGACCGGGCAGACCGGAAGACGCCGGCGTGTGTATAGATGCGATAAAATATTTTGCAGGAAAAATGCCGATACTGGGTGTTTGTCTGGGACATCAGGCCATATGCGAAGCATTCGGAGGAAGGGTCACATATGCAAAGGAACTGATGCACGGAAAGCAGAGCAAAGTATATCAGGGTGGCAGCGGCAGACTTTTCAAAGGCATGGGACCTGAGTTCAAGGCAGCGAGATACCATTCCCTGTCAGCTGCAGCAGAAGATCTCCCGGAGGTGCTTATGGTGACAGCCGAAGCAGAGGACGGAGAGATAATGGCAGTAGAGCACAGAGAATATCCTGTATTCGGAGTGCAGTTCCATCCGGAATCTGTAATGACACCTGAAGGCAGGAAGATGATAGAGAATTTCATGGAGGCAGTGAGAAAATGATAAAAGAAGCAATACTTAAACTGGCTAAAAAAGAAGATCTGACATATGATATGGCAGAAGAAGTGATGAACGAGATAATGAGCGGCAAGGCCACTCCTGTACAGATGTCGGCGTATCTGACAGCACTGGCGCTGAAAGGCGAAACTATAGATGAGATAACGGCGTCTGCGGCAGGAATGAGGGCGCACTGCATCAAGCTGCTCCATGATATGGATGTGCTTGAGATCGTAGGTACAGGTGGAGACGGTTCCAATTCTTTCAATATATCCACAACATCCTCGCTGGTCATCGCAGCGGCAGGCGTTCCTGTGGCAAAGCACGGCAACAGGGCAGCATCGTCAAAGTCAGGTGCAGCAGACGTCCTGGAGGCTCTGGGAGTGGATATAACCATACCGCCTGAGCGCAGTGCTCAGCTGCTGAAAGATATAAACATATGCTTCCTGTTCGCTCAGAACTACCATGTTGCCATGAAATATGTAGCTCCGATCAGGAAAGAGCTGGGTATCAGGACAGTATTCAACATTCTGGGACCTCTCAGCAATCCGGCAGGCGCCAACATGGAGCTGATGGGAGTTTTTGACGAATCTCTGGTGGAGCCGCTGGCTCAGGTAATGGCAAAGCTGGGAGTTGCCAGAGGCATGGTAGTCTACGGACGTGACCGCCTTGACGAGATCTCCATGTGCGAATCAACAGCTGTGTGCGAGATAAAGGACGGCTGGTTCCAGTCATACGAGCTGACTCCGGAACAGTTCGGTTATGAGAGATGCGACAAGAGCGAGCTTACAGGTGGCACGCCGGAAGAGAATGCAGAGATAACGAGAGCTATTCTGGAATGCAGAGAAAAGGGTGCTAAGAGGCAGGCAGTCTGCCTCAATGCGGGCGCAGCACTTTACATAACAGGCAGGACTGAAACCATTGAAGAGGGCGTGAGACTTGCCGAGAAACTCATAGATGAAGGTGCAGCTCTGAAGAAGCTCGATGAATTCATCGCAGAAAGCAACAGGAAATAGAACGTCACGGGAAAAGGAGACACACATGGCTGAAGCATCGGATATACTGCTGGAAATAGCAGAGAAAACAAGACAGAGAATAGAAAAACAGAAGGAAACAAGACCACTTGAGGAAGTCAGAGCGCAGGCTGAAAAGATCAGAGCAGAAGAACTGTCAGGGAAAGCCAAAGCTCCGGCAGACCGTACTTTCCTCGAAGCTCTGAAGACTCCGGGGATATCATATATCTGCGAGGTGAAGAAAGCTTCGCCGTCAAAGGGCGTTATCGCAGAGGATTTCCTGTATCTTGAGATCGCAAAGGGATATGAAGAGGCAGGAGCGTCAGCCATATCATGTCTGACAGAACCTTTTTATTTCAAAGGATCAGACAGATATCTTGCAGAGATAGCGTCAGCTGTGGACATCCCGGTACTGAGAAAGGATTTCACCGTTGACGAGTACATGATATATGAAGCGAAGACTCTGGGAGCGTCAGCTGTGCTGCTGATATGCAGCCTGCTGGACGATGAACAGCTGAGAGAATATATCGATACAGCACAGTCCCTTGGAATGGATGCTCTGGTGGAAGCCCATGACGACGATGAAGTGCTGGCTGCTGTGGACGCAGGTGCAAAGATCATCGGCGTGAACAACCGTGATCTCAGGGATTTCACAGTTGATATGAACAACAGCATCAGGCTCCGCAGGATGGCTCCGGCGGATATAGTTTTCGTATCGGAGAGCGGTATAAAGACTGCAGAGGATATAAAGAAGCTGAGGGACAATAACGTGGACGCTGTCCTCATAGGCGAGACTCTGATGAGGAGCAGCGATAAGAAAGCTGCGATGCAGCAGCTCAACGGAGGTCTGCTGTAAAGCGGCAGACCGTATATGCAAAGCAGACTTTACGCAGCTTGCAGAGAAAGGAAAGCAGAGATGACAGGAATGGAAACAGGACTTGGCAAATGCCCTGTAAGGCTTAAAATATGCGGTCTCAAGCGTATTGATGATATACGATGCGTCAATGAGGCGAAGCCTGACTTCGCAGGTTTCATCGTGGATCATCCGAAAAGCCACAGAAGCGTCTCACCCCGGCAGCTCAGAGTGCTGACAGAGGCTCTTGACGATGATATAATATCTGTCGGCGTTTTCGTTGATGCAGATCCGGAGCTTATCGCAGGACTTTACAATGAAGGCGTCATAGATATGATACAGCTCCACGGCAGCGAAGACGACGGATACATAAAAAAGCTGAAAGGAATGATAAGAAGCGACAGACACTCAGGACAGGCATATACGGGTCCTGTGATAAAAGCATTCGCAGTAAGATCTGTGCAGGATCTTGAAAAAGCGCAGGAATGCACGGCAGATCATATCCTGCTGGATCAGGGCAAAGGAAGCGGGACGACTTTCGACTGGTCTTTAGTTGCAGAAAACAGAGACAGGATAACAAGACCGTTTTTCCTTGCAGGAGGACTGGATGCGGGCAATATCCCGGATGCCGTAAGGCTCATGCAGCCTTGGGCGCTGGATCTCAGCAGCAGCGTGGAGACAGACAAGATCAAAGACAGAGAAAAGATAATGCAGGTGGTGCGTACAGTACGCAGCCTGTGATATACAGAAGACAGGAGGTAATATATGACCAAGGGTAGATTTGGTGTGCACGGCGGACAGTATATCCCCGAGACACTGATGAACGCAGTTATAGAACTTGAAGAAGCATACAACAGATATAAGGACGCCCCCGATTTCAACAGAGAGCTGTCGGAACTGCTGGACGGATATGCAGGCAGACCGTCAAGGCTCTATTACGCATCGCATATGACAGAGGATCTGGGCGGTGCGAAAGTATATCTCAAACGTGAGGATCTGAACCATACAGGCTCTCATAAGATAAACAATGTGCTGGGGCAGGTGCTGCTGGCAAAGAAGATGGGAAAAACGAGAGTCATCGCAGAGACAGGCGCCGGACAGCACGGTGTTGCAACGGCAACGGCAGCGGCCCTTATGGGTATGGAGTGCGAGATCTTCATGGGAAAGGAAGACACAGAGCGTCAGGCACTGAACGTATACAGGATGAAACTGCTGGGAGCGAAGGTAAATGCTGTGACATCAGGTACAGCTACCCTGAAGGATGCAGTATCAGAGACTATGAGAGAGTGGACGAACCGTATAGACGACACACATTATGTGCTGGGTTCAGTGATGGGTCCTCATCCGTTCCCGACTATAGTCAGAGATTTCCAGGCAGTCATCTCAAAGGAGATAAAGGAACAGATACTCGAAAAGGAAGGCAGGCTCCCGGATGCTGTGCTGGCATGTGTGGGTGGCGGTTCCAACGCCATCGGAACTTTTTATAATTTCATAGAGGACAAGGATGTCAGACTCATAGGCTGTGAAGCAGCAGGCAGAGGCATAGACACAGCGGAAACGGCAGCAACGATAGCTGTGGGAAGCCTTGGTATTTTTCATGGCATGAAATCCTATTTCTGTCAGGATGAATATGGTCAGATAGCACCGGTGTACTCTATATCGGCAGGACTGGACTATCCGGGTATAGGACCTGAACATGCGCATCTCTACGATACAGGCAGAGCGGAATATGTGCCGGTGACAGACAAAGAAGCTGTTGAGGCATTCGAGTATCTTTCCAGGATAGAGGGGATCATACCTGCCATAGAAAGCGCCCATGCCGTGGCTCACGCCAGGAAGATCGTACCTCAGATGAGCAGGGATCAGATAGTCGTGATAACTATATCGGGCCGTGGAGATAAGGACTGTGCGGCTATAGCACGTTACAGAGGGGAGGATATCCATGAGTAGGACAGCAGATGCATTCAGGAATGGCAAAGCATTCATTCCGTTCATAACATGCGGCGATCCGTCGCTGGATGTGACAGAGAGGATAGTTTATGCAATGGCAGATGCAGGGGCAGATCTGATAGAGCTGGGGATACCATTTTCAGATCCGACAGCTGAGGGTCCGGTGATACAGGCCGCCAACATCAGAGCATTGTCGGGCGGCGTCACTACAGACAAGATATTCGATATGGTGGAGCGTATCCGCAGGAATACAGATATCCCGATGGTCTTCATGACATATGCAAATGTGGTTTTTTCATATGGAGCTGAGCGTTTCGTAAAAAAGGCGGCAGAGACAGGTATGGACGGTATCATACTGCCTGATGTGCCTTTCGAGGAAAAAGAAGAGTTCGATTCCGTGTGCAGGCAGTATGGTCTCGACTTCATATCGCTGATAGCGCCTACGTCCCATGAACGTATTTCCATGATAGCAAAGGAAGCCAGCGGGTTCGTGTACTGCGTTTCGTCGCTGGGTGTGACAGGCATGCGATCAGATATAACGACGGATATCGGAGCTATGGTGAAACTTGTTAATTCAGCAAACGATATACCGTGCGCCGTGGGATTCGGCATATCGACGCCTGAGCAGGCAAAGGACATGGCAGGCAAAAGCGATGGAGCCATAGTCGGCTCAGCTATAGTGAGACTTTGCGAAAAGTATGGTGAGGACTGTGTGCCGTACATATATGAATATGTGAAAGCTATGAAGGATGCTGTGAGACAGGCGGACTGACAAAAGCTGCAGGTCATTGACAATCGTCGTGATATTGTCTATACTTGAATAGTAAATAAATACAGGGGAGCTTGTGAGACAGGCTGAGAGGAAGTTCATAACTTCGACCCATATACCTGATTTGGATAATGCCAACGTAGGAACGTATATGATCACTTGTTTTATTGAATCACTTATTACGGGAGATACTTTGGTATCTCCCGTTTTTCATAGGATGATGATCTTGAAGACAATCACGATGTCAAGCATAAGAAACCAGGTCGATAAATTCTGCACGAGCACAGCCGAAGCTGGAAACAGAGCAGACTGCGCAGAGAAAGGAGGACAGCAGGAGATGATAACGGTGAATGGCAAAGAAACAGAAGCAAAACTTCCGGTGACAGCGGAAGAATATCTGACAGAAAACGGCTACAGGATATCACGCATAGCCGTGGAACTCAACGGAGAGATACTGCCGAAAAGACTTTACGCTGAAACTATCCTCAGGGACGGTGATGTCCTTGAAGTCGTGAGTTTCGTAGGAGGAGGCTGATGATATGGGAAAGATACTTACTAAAGAAGAAATAAAAGCAGCACTGGAGGAACGACATTCCCCTGAGATACAGGAAAAACTGTCTGCAGGACGTGTGGCCATAGCAGGTCTTGGCGGTCTTGGTTCCAACGTTGCGTATTCGCTGACACGTATAGGCGTAGGGCATCTCCATCTGATAGATTTCGATGTCGTAGACATAACGAATCTCAACAGACAGCAGTACTTCATGGAGCATTTAGGCATGCCTAAGACAGATGCTCTTGAAAGCCTGCTGAAAAAGATAAACCCTTATCTGGATATACAGACAGACTGTGTCAGGGTGACAGAGGACAATATCAGAGAACTGTTCGGTGAATGGGATATAGTCTGCGAGGCTTTCGACGATCCCGGCGCCAAGGCTATGCTTGTGAACGGGATACTGGAGTGTTTCCCGGAGAAAAAGCTGGTTTCAGCAAGCGGCATGGCAGGATTCGGCAGCAGCAATTCCATCGTCACAAAGAAAGTGACTGATAATTTTTATCTCTGCGGTGACAGGGTCAGCGCTCCGGAATACGGCAGAGGGCTCATGGCTCCGAGAGTAGCCATATGTGCTGCACATGAAGCGAATATGATAACACGTCTTATCCTCGGTGAAGAAGACGTATAGATGAGTGAAAGAAGGTAACGATATGAAATCGACAGAAGATAAACTCGTTCTGGGAGGCCATGAGTTCAGTTCAAGGTTCATACTGGGCTCAGGTAAATTTTCCCTGGAACTTGTGAGGGCATGTATAGAAAAAGCAGGCGCTCAGATCATAACACTGGCGCTGAGGCGTGCCAATGAAGGCGGTCTTGCAAATATACTGGACTATATACCGGATGATGTGACACTGCTCCCAAATACATCAGGAGCAAGGAACGCAGAGGAGGCTGTGCGTATAGCGAGACTTTCCAGGGAGATAGGCTGTGGAGACTTCGTGAAGGTAGAAGTCATCAGAGATTCGAGATATCTGCTCCCTGACAACCAGGAGACCGTGAAAGCAACAGAGATACTGGCCAAAGAAGGATTCGTCGTGATGCCGTACATGTATCCTGATCTCAACACTGCAAGAGATCTTGCAGATGCGGGGGCAGCATGTATCATGCCGCTGGGATCGCCGATAGGCTCCAACAAGGGCCTCTGCACGAAAGAATTCATACAGATAATAATAGATGAGATCGACCTGCCGGTGATAGTGGACGCAGGTATCGGCAGACCGTCCCAGGCATGCGAGGCTATGGAGATGGGTGCGGCAGCTGTCATGGCAAACACAGCAGTGGCAACAGCAGGGGATGTACCGGTCATGGCCGAAGCCTTCAAAAAAGCCATAGAAGCAGGCCGTATGGCGTATCTTTCAGGGACAGGTCGTGTGCTTGACAGAGGCGCCAGCGCATCATCGCCGCTGACAGGTTTTCTCAGGGAACAGGGGGAATGATCTATGAGCGGAGAACACGTGAATAAAAGCATACTCAGCGACAGTATCATCGAAGATCAGAAAAAAGCACGTACGAACCATATGGAATATCTCCCGGACATGGAGGTCATAGACTCAGATATCATGGACAGGGTGCTGGAAGCTGCATCTTCATACGATCAGTCGGCGTATACCGAAGCTGATGTCAGACGAGCTCTGGCGCACAGCAGCAGGACGCCGGCGGATTTCGCAGCTCTGCTTTCCCCTGCAGCGCTGCCTTTTATCGAGGAGATAGCTCAGGCAGCCCAGCGGGAGACACGAAAGCATTTCGGCAACAGTATAGCAATGTTCACTCCGATATACATAGCCAACTACTGTGAGAATTACTGCATCTACTGCGGATTCAACTGCAGGAACAAGATAAGCAGAGCAATGCTGGACGACGCTGAGATAGAGCGTGAAATGGCAGCTATCGCAGAGACTGGGCTCCAGGAGATACTGATACTGACCGGCGAGAGCAGGAAAAAGTCCACAGTGGAATATATCGGCAACGCCTGCAGGATAGCCAGGAAATATTTCAAAGTCATTGGTCTTGAGATATATCCTGTGAATTCAGACGAGTATGCGTATCTCCATGAATGTGGCGCCGATTACGTCACAGTGTTCCAGGAGACATACGATCCTGACAAGTACGAGACTTTGCATCTGGCAGGGCACAAGCGGATATTCCCTTACCGTGTCAATGCCCAGGAGCGTGCCATCATGGGCGGCATGAGAGGCGTTGGTTTCGCTGCACTGCTGGGACTGGCGGATTTCAGGAAAGATGCCTTTGCAACAGGATATCACGCATACCTGCTCCAGAGGAAATATCCTCATGCGGAGATCGCATTCTCATGTCCGAGACTCCGCCCTATAATCAACAACGACAGGATAGATCCCATGGACGTCCATGAAAAACAGCTGCTTCAGGTGGTATGCGCATACAGACTTTTCATGCCCTTTGCCAGCATAACTGTATCAACCAGGGAATGTGCCAGAGTCAGAGATAATCTTGTGCAGATCGCAGCTACGAAGATATCTGCAGGTGTCAGCACAGGCATCGGCAGCCATGCAGAGGATATCGAAGACCAGGGCGACGGGCAGTTCGAGATATCTGACGACCGTTCTGTGAAGGAGGTCTACGAAGCGCTGGAAAGTAACGGCATGCAGCCGGTGATGAGCGACTACATCTATGTGTGAGAAAGGATCGGCGGATCTATGGATAACAAAGAAATTTTCAGCAGGCTCATCGCAGTGACCAACCGGCACCTTTGCACACATACTTTCGAGGAGCATGTAGAGAGGATATGCAGGGCTCATCCCAAAGCGCTGATACTAAGAGAAAAAGACCTTACGGAGGATGAGTACAGGAAGCTGGCAGAAGAGACCATAAGCATATGCAGCAGATACGGAGTACAGTTCATCGCACATTCATTTCCCGAGACAGCACTGGCTCTGGGATGCGACGCAATACATCTGCCGCTGCACCTGATGAGAGGATATGCAGATATGATGCATGAGTTCAGCGTTGCAGGAACTTCCGTTCATTCTGTGGAGGAGGCGGTCGAAGCCGAGCAGTCTGGAGCATCATATATCAGCACCGGTCATATATTCAGCACTGACTGCAAAAAAGGCATGCCGCCCAGGGGTCTGGATTTTCTAAAGGATGTGTGCAGAAGTGTCAGCATACCGGTGTACGCCATAGGCGGGATCAGGATAGACGAAGCGCAGCTTCAGGAACTTCTGGACTGCGGAGCTGCAGGCGGCTGCGTCATGTCAGGGATGATGAAACTGCTGTAAAACTGCAGATTGTCTTATCACCTGTATTGTATTATAATCAGTGTTACGGAGGATCTTACTATGAAAGCAACAGTGGTGGTGGACAACATAAAGTCGGCAGATATCCCCGGAGAATGGGGACTTTGCATATACATCGAATATGCAGGCAGGAAAATACTTCTCGATACAGGGGCGTCGGATCTGTTCGTCTCAAATGCAGCGAAGCTGGGATTATCGCTGGAGGATGTGGACATGGCTGTGCTTTCACATGCACATTACGACCATGCCAACGGTATGAAAGCTTTTTTTGAAAAGAACAGCGGAGCGCCTTTCTATCTGAGGGAATCTGCTGCCCCGGACTGCTATTTCAAAAAGTGGTTTATACGCAAGTACATAGGCATACCCAGGGATATACAGTCAGAGTTTCCTGAAAGGATCATACCGGTAAGAGGCGATATCGAACCGTACAGAGGCATATGGCTGATACCTCACAAGACGCCGGGACTGGAAGCCGTCGGCAGGCGGGAGAAAATGTACAGGAAACGCCCGGATGGGTGGTATCCTGACGATTTTGCACATGAGCAGAGTCTGGTACTGGATACTGCAGAAGGGCTGGTTATATTCAACAGCTGCTCTCACGGAGGCGCGGCAAATATAATCAGTGAGGTAGCTGGGTCTTTTCCCGGCAGGAACGTACATGCCATTATAGGAGGGTTCCATCTGTACAATAAGTCGGAAGGCGAGGTCCGGGATCTTGGCAGGAAGATAAAAGAAACCGGTATAAAGTATGTATGTACGGGACACTGCACAGGTGAAAGCGCCTATGGTATACTGGAACAGGAGCTGGGAGATATCCTTCATCAGCTGCACACAGGGCTGGTGATGGAGTTCAGCGAATAAAAGGAGGAGAAAATGAAGATAGCACATGTCACTATACAGACAGATAAATTCGATGAGGAAGTCAGATTTTACGAAGATCAGACGGAGCTGAAGGTACAGCGGGACATGCGGCCGGCAGGCAGGAACATGGTATTCCTGGCAGATGCAGCCGGTGATACCTGCATCGAGATAATCGAGAACAAGGACGCCGCAGATTCAGGCAATCAGAACTTTTCGATAGGCTTCCATACCGACGATGTGGCAGGAAAACGCGAGGCTCTTGCAGCGGCAGGGCATGATGTCACACCGATGATAACTCCGATGCCGGATGTGAAGTTTTTCTTTGTGAAGGACCCGGCAGGAGTGACGGTGCAGTTTATATGATGAAAGATATATGGAAAAGCGGCATGATGGGACTCGTCACAGGGGATGCGCTGGGAGTACCTGTGCAGTTCATGAGCCGCGGTCAGATAGCGGCAAGGCCGGAAGGGCCTGTGACCGGCATGGAGTCCGGCGGCGTATTCGACATGCCTGAGGGTACATGGTCGGATGACAGCAGCATGGCGGTGGCCACGATGGTCAGCCTGATGGAAAAGGGCGGACTTGACACGGACGATATGATGAAGCGCTTTGTAAGCTGGCTTTATAACGGCGAGTATACGCCTTTCGGTCAGTCTTTCGATGAAGGGATCACATGCAGCGAGGCTATCGGCAGATATGCTGAGACCGGGGATCCTTCATCATGCGGCAGGAAAGGTGAACACGCCAATGGCAACGGGGCGCTGATGCGTATACTGCCGGTATGCCTTTATTACTACGAAAGACAGAAGCGCGTCTGCACGTCGGACGATGAGGCGATATACGGAGTACATGCAGCGGCTGCGCTGACTCACGATCATCTCAGGAGCAATATGTGTTGCGGCGTGTATTTCTTCATGGTCAAAAGTATACTGGACGGCGACGGCAGTCTGCGGGAACGGCTTCAGAACGGCATAGACCGTGGCTGCAGATATTACGCCAGAGACCTGGGCAATTTGGGAGAACTGGCATATCTTGAACGCATACAGCATCTCGATGTATTTGAAGAAGTGCAGGAAAGAGAGATAAGATCAAGCGGATATGTGATAGATTCCATCGAGGCAGCTGTATGGTGTCTGATAACGACAGAGTCATTCCGGGAGTGTCTGCTCAGAGCAGTGAACCTGGGGGACGACACTGATACAGTGGCAGCCATAGCAGGAGGCATTGCAGGACTTTACTACGGATATGAGTCCATACCGGAGGAGTGGCTGGCAGTCATAAAGAAACACCGGTGGCTGGAAGAGCTGTGTGATAAGGCAGATACGGCAGTAAAAATTTCATAGATGAAATATCAGAGATAACAATTTAAACTTTGTTTATAGAAAAGCCTTCTATTTGTTTAAAGTGGTCATGTAATATGACGGCAGATGAACAGATAGAGGGCTTTTTGATTACAAAGTCTGAAAGTCAGGAAAAGAGGTAGTGAACATGGCTGTTGAATTTCAGATACTGGACTGGATACAGAATATAAGGACTCCGGCAGGAGATGTATTCATGAGCTTAGTTACGAAGCTGTGGAATGCCGGTATATTGTGGATCGTTACGGCGGTGGTGCTGGCAGTGATACCAAGGACCAGAAAGGCAGGGATCATGATGATGGCTGCTCTGCTGCCGGAGGACAAAATGGTAGTTGTTGTTATATCGGCATACAGGCCGGATGAGGTACTACGATAAAAACTGCTCTCAATAACTCCCTGTTAGGCATCGAACGTGTGTTTACAATTAAAATCCTGAATGGTATAATTGTTGGTATGACATGTTCCTGAAAGGGGGAAACATACACATGACAGAATTCAGAGTCCATTCGGATTTCGAACCTATGGGAGATCAGCCGAAGGCTATCGAGACGCTTGCAGATGGTATAATGAGAGGGAAGCGGGCCCAGACCCTGATGGGAGTCACAGGCTCCGGCAAGACTTTCACCATGGCCAAGCTTATAGAAAAAGTACAGAAACCAACACTGGTAATATCCCACAACAAGACGCTGGCTGCACAGCTCCACGGAGAGTTCAAGGAGTTTTTTCCGGAGAATGCTGTGGAGTATTTTGTGTCATACTACGATTATTACCAGCCGGAGGCATACGTCGCCTCCACCGACACATATATAGAGAAGGATTCGGATATAAATGCAGAGATAGAGAAGCTGAGACATTCAGCTACAGCTGCTCTTGCGGAGCGACGGGATGTCATAATAGTTGCCAGCGTATCCTGCATATACGGACTGGGAAGTCCTATAGATTATGAGAACCAAGTCATTTCCATAAGACCCGGTATGGAGAAGGATCGCCAGGAACTCCTGCGAAAGCTGGTGGATATACAGTACACCAGGAATGACCTTGCTTTCGAACGGGGCAATTTCAGAGTCAGAGGAGATACGGTGGATATATATCCTGCAGGAGCGGAGAACGCTGTCAGGATAGAGCTCTTCGGCGATGAAGTGGAGACTATCAAGGAGATAAATCCTGTCACAGGAGAGATAATAGGTCTCAGGAACCACGTTGCCGTATATCCGGCGTCCCACTATGTCACCAGCAAGGAGAATATCGAACGTGCCGCTGTCACTATAAACGAAGAACTTGAGGAGCGTGTACAGTGGTTCAGGGACAGAGGCAAGCTGATAGAAGCCCAGCGCATAGAGCAGCGCACCAGATATGATGTGGAGATGCTTCGTGAGATAGGCACCTGCAAAGGCATAGAAAATTATTCCAGGCATATCACCGGGCTGGAACCGGGCAGCCGACCATATACGCTTATAGACTATATCCCGGATGATTTTCTCATAATAATAGACGAGTCACACGTCATGCTGCCGCAGCTGAGAGCCATGTATGCGGGAGACAGGTCGAGAAAGCAGTCCCTTGTAGACTACGGATTCAGACTGCCGTCGGCGCTGGACAACAGACCGCTGAAGTTCGAGGAATTTAACGAGCTGATAAACCAGATCGTCTATGTCAGTGCAACACCGGCGCCTTATGAAAAGGAACAGAGCGGAGGCATTTCCGCAGAGCAGATAATAAGGCCGACAGGACTGCTGGATCCAATCATCGAGACGCATCCGACGGAGGGACAGATGGATCACCTCATCGGCGAGATAAACAAAGTGACAGAAAAAGGTGAAAGGGTCCTTGTGACCACGCTGACCAAGAAGATGGCAGAGAGCCTCACGGATTATCTGAAGAATGTGGGGATCAAAGTCAGATACCTCCATTCGGAGATCGACACGCTGGAGCGTATGGAGATACTGCGTGATCTGAGGATGGGAGTTTTCGATGTGCTGGTGGGCATCAACCTGCTGAGGGAAGGCCTTGATATACCGGAGGTATCGCTGGTGGCGATACTGGATGCAGACAAGGAGGGTTTCCTGCGCACGGAAACATCGCTGATACAGACCATAGGAAGAGCAGCGAGAAATGCCGACAGCAAAGTCATAATGTACTGCGACGGCATAAGTCCTGCGATGAAAGCTGCCATGGACGAGACAGAGAGAAGACGAAGCATACAGGATGCCTACAACAAAGAACACGGCATCACGCCGCAGAGCGTCCGCAAGGCTGTGAGAAACGTCATAGAAGCAACGAAGGCAGCGGACGAAACTACCGGATACGAGGGCAGAAGTCCGCTTGAAATGACTAAGAAAGAACTCAAAGACTATGTGAAGAAGCTGGAAAAGGAAATGAAACAGGCAGCCGCAGACCTGCAGTTCGAGCGTGCGGCACAGCTCAGAGACATGGTATTCGAATACAAAGCGAAACTTTAAAAGGAAAGACAACAAATGGCAAAAGATATTATCATAAAGGGTGCAAGAGAAAACAATCTGAAGGGGATAGACGTCACGATACCAAGGGACAAGCTGGTGGTGCTGACAGGGCTTTCCGGTTCAGGCAAATCATCACTGGCCTTCGACACCATATACGCAGAGGGTCAGAGAAAATACATGGAAAGTCTGTCTTCATATGCCAGACAATTCCTGGGGCAGATGGAGAAACCTGATGTGGAATACATCGAAGGTCTGTCTCCGGCGATATCGATAGATCAGAAGACCACCAACAAGAACCCCCGGTCTACTGTAGGTACTGTCACTGAGATATACGACTACCTCAGGCTCATGTACGCCAGGATAGGCATACCCCACTGCCCTGTATGCGGCAGAGAGATAACGAGCCAGACAATAGATCAGATCGTGGAGCTGCTGATGCAGGAAGGCGAAGGCACGAGACTTACGGTGCTGGCTCCTGTAGTGCGTCAGCGTAAAGGCCAGCATGAGAAGATAATGGACAGGATACAGCGTGAAGGCTTCACCAGAGTCAGAGTGGACGGAGAGATGAAGCTGCTTGGAGAAGACGAGATAAAACTTGAGAAGACATTCAAGCACACAATAGAGATCGTGATAGACAGGATAAAAGTCAAGGATGGTATCCGCAGCAGACTGGCAGAAGCCTGCGAGCTTGCTGTGGCCCACGGCGAGGGCCTGATACAGGTTATCGTCGGCACAAAGGCTGAAGACGGCAGCAGCGTCGATGCTGAGAAGACTTTCAGCACCAGCCTGGCGTGTCCTGAACACGGCGTCAGCATAGAAGAGCTGGAGCCGAGGATGTTCTCATTCAACAATCCTCTGGGAGCATGCCCGGAGTGTAAAGGACTGGGTTTCGTACAGAGCATAGATCCCGATCTGCTGATCCCGGAACAGGACAAGAGCATCAACGACGGATGCCTCAGCAATATTTTCTCTACAATGGAGCATACCAGCTACTACTGGCAGGTACTGCGGGCACTGGCTGAGATGTACGATGCGGATCTTGATACGCCGTACAGCCAGCTACCGAAAAAATTCAAAAATGTCCTGCTTTACGGCACCGGTGAGAAAAAGCTGGAATACACATACACCAGCAGATCAGGCACTGTTCAGCAGAGAAGCCATACATTCGAGGGTCTTGTGAACAACCTTGAACGCAGATATCTCGAAACACAGTCTGACTGGATAAAAGAGAAAATGAACAAGTTCATGAGGGTATCTCCATGCCCGGAATGTAAAGGTCAGAAACTGAGACCGGAGCTGCTGGCGGTAACGGTAAGCGGAAAGAACATCATGGAGTTCTGTGATATGTCTATATCAGAGGCCATAGAGTTCGTTGAGACGATGGATATTTCCGAGCAGCACAGGAAGATAGCAGCTGAGATCCTGAAGGAGATCAGGGGCAGACTGACTTTCCTTGCCAATGTAGGCCTTGATTATCTGACGCTGTCAAGAGCAGCAGCAACGCTTTCAGGCGGGGAATCCCAGAGGATAAGACTGGCGACTCAGATCGGTTCGGGACTTGTAGGCGTGCTCTATATCCTGGACGAACCAAGCATAGGGCTCCACCAGAAGGACAACGAAAAACTGCTGGAGGCTCTGAGACGCCTTACAGATATCGGCAATACGCTGGTAGTGGTGGAACACGATGAAGACACCATGTATGCAGCGGATCACATAGTTGATATCGGACCCGGCGCAGGCGTGCACGGAGGTGAGCTTGTGGCCCAGGGCACGGTGGAGGATATCAAGAAGTGCAGCAGATCCATAACAGGACAGTATCTCAGCGGTGCTAAAAAGATAGAAGTGCCGTCCAGTCGTCGTGAAGGCAACGGCCAGTTCATAGAGATAAAAGGAGCAGAGGAAAATAACCTCAAGAAAATAGACGTGAAGATACCTCTTGGCAAGATGGTCTGCGTGACAGGTGTTTCAGGATCAGGCAAGAGCAGCCTTGTCAACGGGATACTTTACAAAGCTGTTGCAGCGGAGATGTACGGCAGCAAGGACAGACCGGGAAAGCACAAAAAGATAACCGGTCTTGAGAATATCGACAAGATCATAGACATCAACCAGGCGCCTATCGGCAGGACGCCGAGATCCAACCCTGCAACATATACAGGCGTGTTCACGCATATACGGGATCTGTTCTCCCAGCTTCCGGAGGCAAAGCTCCGGGGCTACGGCAAAGGCAGGTTCAGCTTCAATGTCAAAGGAGGCAGATGCGAAGCCTGCAGCGGAGACGGCATCATAAAGATAGAGATGCACTTCCTTCCAGATGTATATGTGCCATGCGAAGTGTGCAAGGGCAAAAGATACAACAGGGAGACCCTTGAAGTTAAATACAAGGACAAGAATATCTTCGACGTCCTTGATATGAATGTAAGCGAAGGTCTGGAGTTCTTCAGCAATATCCCTGCCATAGCAAGGCAGCTGCAGACCCTTGAGGAAGTAGGACTTGGATATATCAAGCTGGGCCAGCCCAGCACACAGCTTTCCGGCGGTGAAGCGCAGAGGATAAAACTGGCGGCAGAACTTTCCAAGAGAAGTACCGGAAAGACAATGTATATACTGGATGAACCGACTACAGGTCTTCATTTTGCAGACGTGGACAAGCTGATAAATGTCCTTGACAGACTTGTTGAAAACGGTAATACTGTAGTTGTGATAGAACATAACCTTGATGTCATCAAGCGCGCGGATCATATCATAGATCTGGGACCGGATGGAGGATTCCGGGGCGGACAGATCGTAGCAGAAGGTACTCCTGAGGAAGTTGCGCAGTGTGAAGCTTCGTATACAGGGCAGTTTCTCAAAAAGATACTTGACAGCAGCAGATGACACGAAATTAAAATCTGATAATGGATTATGATCGAACAGGCGGTGAATTTGTGGATATAAGAAAAACAGCTTTTCTGATGATGTGCGGACTTGTGATGCTCTGGGGCCTTGATTATGTGCTGGCGAAAAAAGCTCTTGAAGTTCTGGCCCCTATGAATCTTCTCTTTCTGAAGTATTCTACAGGGCTGCTGCTTATGCTTGCAGTAAAGCTCAAAGTCGACAGGAAACACTGGGTGAGACCGAAGGACATACCGCTGTTCGTGTTGTGTTCGATAACCGGAGAAATACTTTATTTCTTCTGTGAATACACAGCGATGGATTATATACCTGTTTCACTGATAACCATAATACTGTCTTTCGTACCGGCAGTATCCATAATAATAGAGAGAGTGGTTTTCAGGAAAAAGTTCAATGCTAAAATAGTAGCAGGCGTGCTTATGTGCATAATCGGCGTAGCGGTGGTCATAGGCACTGATTTCAGAGAGCTGTTGGGCGGACGTGCCATAGGATATGTGTTGGCGTTCGGAGCAGTGATATCCTGGAATATGTACAATTTTCTTACCGCAAGGCTGGGCGAGGAATATTCAGGTGTAAACCTTGCATTTACACAGCTGTGCTGTACCGTTCTTCTCGTAATGCCATATGCGTTACATACGATGCCGCCGATAGAAGATTTTACACCAGGCGTTATTGGTGGTATAATATATCTTGGGTTTGGAAGCGCTGGAATCGGTTTTTTCATTATGGTCAACGGTCTTAAAGTCCTGGGACCTACCGTTTCTGCGATGTTTTCAAACTTTTTGCCGGTTACGGCTACTTTTTTCGGATGGCTTTTTCTCGGACAGGTCATCGGGATATCGCAGCTGATAGGCGGTGTTATAGTCATAGTTTCATCATGCATTGTAATTGCTGAGAAAGGTAAGATGGAGGAACGATCAAATGATAGAGAAGCTGAACCTGACGATGCTGGCTGACTTCTATGAAATAACAATGGCGAACGGGTATTACTGCTCCGGAATGGCAGATGATACCGCATACTTCGACATGTTTTTCAGAAAAGTCCCTGATGGCGGTGGATACGCTATTATGGCTGGACTGGATCAGGTCATAGAGTACTTGGAAAATCTGAAATTTACCGATGAAGATATCGAATATCTGAGAAGCAAGAAATTATTCAACGAGGAATTTCTCAGATATCTTGAAGATTTCCAGTTCTCATGTGATGTATGGGCAGTACCGGAAGGAACGCCGATTTTCCCTGGGGAGCCTGTGATCACAGTAAGAGGGCCTGTTATGCAGGCGCAATTCGTAGAGACGATGATTTTACTTCTTGTGAATCATCAGAGTCTTATAGCTACAAAGGCGAGCCGTATAGTAAGAGCAGCGGCAGGAAGGTCCGTTATGGAGTTCGGGACAAGGCGGGCGCATGGATGTTCAGCTGCCAACTACGGAGCGAGAGCTGCATATATAGGAGGATGCGTAGGTACAGCCTGTGCCATAACCGACAGAGAGTTTGGGGTTCCTGCTCTTGGAACGATGGCACACAGCTGGGTGCAGATGTATGATGATGAATACGAGGCATTCAAAAAATATGCTGAGATATATCCGACAAACTGTGTTCTGCTGGTAGATACATTCAATGTACTTAAATCCGGAGTCCCTGCAGCCATAAAGGTATTCAAAGAAATGAAACCTGAAAAGATGGGGATCAGGATAGACAGCGGAGACATAGCATATTTGACGAAGAATGCCAGGAAGATGCTTGATGATGCAGGACTGCAGGACTGCAGCATAGTAGTATCCAATTCCCTGGACGAATATCTTATCAGAGATATTCTTCTTGAGGGTGCCTGCGTGGATTCATTCGGAGTAGGCGAAAGGCTGATAACATCAAGGTCTGAACCGGTATTCGGAGGAGTCTACAAACTGGCGGCTCTGGAAAAAGACGGCAGGATGATACCTAAGATAAAAATAAGTGAGAACGTAGGCAAGATAACGAATCCGGGATTCAAACACGTTTACAGGCTGTTTGATAAGGACACTGACAGGATGCTGGCAGATGTGATACAGCTGGCAGATGAAATGGCGCCGTCAGAAGTATACGAGATATTCGATCCTGATGCTGTCTGGAAGCGCAAGAAACTGGAAAACTTCTATGCAAAGAATCTCAGAGAGCAGATCTTCGACAAGGGCAAATGTGTTTATGACAGACCGTCCATCGATGAGATCCGTGATCTGTGTCAGCGAAACCTCGATGCCATGTGGGATGAAATGAAGCGTTTCGATAATCCGCAGCCGTATTACGTGGATCTGTCATACGATCTCTGGAAACTCAAAAATGATATGATAGAAGCAAATAAAAGATAAATATCATAATCTGATATGATTTGAAGCATAAAGCTGACCGGAACAGAAACTTCTGATCCGGTCTTTTTGCATAAAAAACAGGGACAGTTCTGATTCTGTCCCTGCTGCGGTGATCTGTCTTGTTATCTTTTGCCTGATGCATTCAGCACATTTCTGATCTTGTGCTGTACCATTCCTTTGATAGCGCTTCTTGCAGGTCCGAGATACTTTCTCGGGTCGAAGTCTGCCGGATGTTCGTGGAAATATTTTCTGATTTCAGCTGTCATGGCAAGTCTGAGATCTGTATCGATATTTACCTTGCAGACACCATATTTTGCAGCTGTTTTTATCATGTCTTCAGGAACTCCCTGGGCTCCCGGAATGTTTCCGCCGAATTCATTGCATTTTGCAACGAATTCAGGAAGTACAGTAGATGCACCGTGGAGTACAAGAGGTGTATCAGGAATTAGTTTGTGTATCTCCTTGAGTCTTTCGAAATCGAGATATGGCTCACCTTTGAATTTGTATGCTCCATGGCTTGTACCGATAGCGACAGCCAATGAATCCACACCTGTTTTTTCAACGAATTCAGCAGCTTCCTCAGGAACTGTGAATGTAGCGTTTCTTGCATCCACCTTGATGTTGTCTTCTATTCCGGCGAGTTTGCCAAGTTCAGCTTCTACTACTACGCCCTTGCTGTGAGCATAATCTACGACTTCTTTTGTAAGCTTTATATTTTCTTCGAATGGATGCTTGGAACCATCTATCATTACTGATGTGAATCCATCGTCCACACATTTTTTGCAGATATCAAAATCTTCACCGTGGTCGAGGTGGAGAGCGATATCCAGACCGGTATCGATGATAGCAGCCTCAACGAGTTTGATGAGGTATGCAGGTTTCGCATACTTTCTAGCACCTGCTGAAACCTGAAGTATCAGAGGAGCAT
>CAKQNZ010000018.1 GCA_934255435.1 uncultured Clostridia bacterium
CGAATCCTGTCATCCCGACCAGAAAACAGATCCGAAAGGGTCTGTTTTTTATAGCGCAGGATATTTCTCGTAGAGAAATTGACGAAGCTTCAAAGAAAGTACATTAAATGCGTTGCTGCACAGCAGCAACATCTGCGCATAGAAATCAAAGATTTCGTTTTGCGCACTTTTTTTATAAAAAATAGGATTCGAACCTGAAAAGGCTGCGGCGTATAGGCAGACAGTCCGGTGGACTGTCTGGCAGCCGCATGTCCAAAGGATGCGCTCGGCAGCCTGCAGGACGGCAAATCACGCAGTGATATGCGTAAATCCTGTCATCCCGGGCAAAAAAAGACCGGTCTGATGCAGCATCTCTGCACCGGACCGGTGATTTATCCTTTATATCTCCTGCATATGATCCATCTACAGCATACCCCTCTCTCTGTGATATGCCTTGGCCATGATGCAGTCCTGTTCTATCTGTCTGCTAAGCTCATCCACACTGTCGAATTTGCGTTCAGGACGTGTACACTTGACGAACTCCACATATATGTTCTTACCGTAAAGCTCTTTGTCGAAATTGAATATATGAGTCTCCACATTCTTGTGATACTTGCCTATGGTCGGCTTCACTCCCACGTTCGTCACGCTGGGATACTTTATGCTGTTGTAATTGCAGTAAGTGATATACACACCGTTGGGAGGACTCACCATACTCTCGTCTATCATGATGTTCGAAGTTGGGAATCCTATGGTACGTCCCAGTTTGTTGCCTACGACAACCTCACCGCCTATCTCATAGAGGCGCCCCATGAATCTGGCGCATTTCTCCATGCTGCCTTCTTCTATAAGACCTCTGATATATGTGCTGCTGACAACGACATCATCTATCTTGTATGGCTCCTGTACATGGATACCGAAACCTTTTTTAAGGCCTTCATGCATCAGGACTTCCGGAGTCCCCGACGCCTTGTATCCGAAACTGTAATTGAAACCGCAGTATGCTTCCCTTATCCTGAATTTCTTTATCAGGATCTCATCTATGAACGCTTCGGGAGACATCTTAAGTATTTCCTTCGTGAACGGTATGTTGAACATATAGTCCACGCCCATACTTTCGATGATCTTTGCCTTTTCCTCCGCATATAAAATATTCTTTACAGGCGGTACGTTCTCAAGCAATGTGCTGGTATGGTTGGAAAAAGTGAACACTGCACTTCTGAGACCTGCCACCTGAGCGCTTTTCACAGTCCGCTCTATTATCTGCTGATGTCCTTTGTGCACTCCGTCGAAATTGCCGAGTGCTACAACAGTTTCATCTATATCCTTTATTTCATCCAAAGAATTGAATATTTTCATTTTACCGCCTCGCCACAAAAATTTTATCTGCCTTTAAAACTTTTTCTTTACTGTCATGATATCCTGTTCCGAGAAATTCCCCAGTCTCCTCCTGGTATACACGGTACAGATCCCTGTAAGGTACGCCACGATGGTTTTTCATGTCTCCGCTGTAGGGCGGCTGCTGGACCTTTTTCACCTGATACCAGCGAATGCTGTTGCCTCTGCTGAAATATACAGTCCTGTCTGCATTCATGGTTATTTTACCCATGTTGACAAGTGGAACATCCGTAGGTACGATATACCGGTCTACCTCCTCGCTGCTCATGGATTTTAGTGCTTCCGGAGATACCGATCCCGACAGATCGAAAACACCGCTGGCTGTACGTTTGAGTGATGTCAGGACGCCACCGCATCCAAGAGCCTCACCAAGGTCATTGCAGATGGTGCGTATATATGTACCTTTGGAGCATTTCACCTCGAAGGATACTTCCATACGGTTCATGTCTATGTTCCTGATATCTATATGATCGATATGCACCCTGCGGGGCTTTACTTCTACATGCTCTCCCGCACGTGCATATTCATACAGTTTCTTTCCGTTGAGTTTTACTGCGGAATATCCTGGAGGTGTCTGCTCTATGTCTCCTGTAAAGCTTCTGAGGGCGTCTTCGATGTCAGCAGCAGTTATGCCTGCTGTACTGCCTGTCTGTATCCGCTGCCCCCATATATCCTGAGTATCTGTGACCATTCCCAGCCTGGCTGTGCACTCATAGGTTTTGTGATCCAGATCCAGATACTCCATTATCCTTGTGGCCTTGCCTATGAATACCGGCAGCAGCCCCTCAGCCATAGGGTCCAGCGTACCGCCATGGCCTGTTTTTTTCCTGTCGGCAGCTCTCCTGCAAACAGCAACGCAGTCATGAGAAGTCCAGTTCTGCGGTTTGTTCAAAATCAAAATGCCATCTTTCATCTGCTAAATAATTCTCCCATCGTAATGTCATCAGGTCACATCTGTCCTTCAAGGCTTGCGGTGATCTCACGCTTTACAACTGCCAGCGCCTCTGACATATCCATATCCAGAGTGCATCCTGCAGCTTTGATGTGACCGCCTCCGCCCAGTGAAACAGCTATACTGTTGACATCACCTGATGACTTTGCACGCATGCTCACTCTCACAGAATCACCTTTTTCCTTGAGAAATGCTGCTATCTCAACGCCTTCTATGTTCCTGAGTACATCCACCATGCCCTCGGCGTCTTCTATCTTCGCAGACATTTCTTCAAGCAGCTCATCGGTGACATATGATACCGCTGCCATTCCACTGGCAAAGATCTCCATATTCTCTATGACTTTTGCCTGCAGCTGTACACGTCTGAGACTGATGTTCTGGAAAAGACGCACCATGATATCATTTTGACCGATATCATATTTCATCAGCTCTGCTGCCGTCATATGTGTTTCCGGTCCTGTGTTGGAGTACTGAAAACATCCTGTATCTGTGACTATGCCGGTATAAAGATGTCTCGCTGCATTACTGTCTATCTCCCAGGACATTTCAAGGAACAGCCTGTATATTATCTGTGCAGCAGCACTTTCCCCACTGTCGACGTAGTAATAATCTCCGGAGGGTTCTTCCACTTCATGGTGATCTATACTTATCTTTGTCCTGCCGCTGTTATAAAGCTGCACACTGCCGGGGAACCTTTTTTCTTCACAGCAGTCCACACATATACATACATCCGGCGTGCCGATATAGTCTGTACTGCAGCTGCAGCATCCTGTATCGAGGAAATCTACATAACGAGGAAACTCGTCTTCCAGTATGACGAAAGACTCCTTGCCCTCGCTTCTGAGGTGAAGGCACAGGGCTATCGCTGAACCCAGTGCATCACCATCAGGATTGATGTGCGGGAATATCGCCACAGACGAGGCCCCGTTCATTATACTGCCGATCTCTTTCAGCGAAGTATTACTCCTCATCTGTATCGTCCTCTTCATCATGTCTGATATCCAGATCGTTTATCAGTTTATCTATATGTCTGCCATATTCCATCGACTTGTCTATTTTGAACACAAGATCGGGAACATGACGCAGTTTCACCTGGCGCCCTATTTCCTTTTTTATCAGTCCCTTGGCGTGCTTCATTCCGTCAAGGACATCCTGCTGCTGTTTCTCCGTGTCTTCTGCCTGGTTTCCCATACCCAGTACAGAAAGATATATCGTGGCATAGCTGCCATCGCTGGTTACTTCAACAGCTGTGACACTTATCATCGCAGACAGTCTCGGATCTTTGAGCTCTCTCAGCAGCAGTTCGCTTATGATCTTTTTTATCTCTTCACCAAGCCGCCCTTGTCTGTATCCTTTGCCCATATATATATAATCCTCCTGACTGACGGATCTATTCGTCTCTTTTGATCTCTTCCATAGTGAAGCACTCGATGACATCACCTTCCTTGATGTCGTTGTAGTTTTCAATTCCGATACCACATTCATATCCCTGAGCCACTTCTCTCACATCATCCTTGAATCTCTTGAGGGAAGATATTTTTCCTTCGTGGATGACGATACCATCTCTGACAAGACGTACCTGCTCGTTGCGGACCACCTTGCCGTTTGTGACATATGCACCGCCGACGATACCGACGCCAGGGACCTTGAATGTGTTTCTGATTTCCAGTGTACCCAGAACGACTTCTTTGAATTCAGGATCCAGCATACCTTTCATGGCATTTTCCACGTCGTCTATGATATCGTAGATGACTCTGTAAGTCCTTATCTGTATGCCTTCACGTTCTGCTATGGATGTCACTGCCGCACTTGGTCTTACGTTGAATCCTATGATAACGGCATCTGAAGTTCCTGCCAGCATGATGTCGGACTCATTCACTGTACCTACACCTGTGTGGACGATCTTGACTCTGACTTTGTCATTGGAAAGTTTCTCCAGTGATGATACGATGGCTCCGACAGAACCCTGTACGTCACCTTTGATGATGAGATTGAGTTCCTTGACTTCGCCTTCCTGGATCTGGCTGAAGAGTTCTTCCAGTGTAGTGCTGGAATTCCTTGCGAGCACTTCTTCTCTCAGCTTCATCTGTCTCTTTTCAGCTATCTCTCTGGCAAGGCTTGCATCCTTGACAGCATTGAAAACGTCTCCAGCGTGAGGTACATCTGTAAGACCAAGCACCTCTACAGCTGTTGCCGGACCTGCCAGTCTCAGCTTCTCGCCCTTGTCGTTTGTCATGAGCCTTATCTTGCCTGAGCATGTTCCTGCTACGATACTCATTCCTGCCTTGAGAGTTCCGTTCAGAACCAGCAGACTTGCAACAGGACCCTTCGCCTTGTCGAGTCTTGCTTCGAGGACTGTACCCAGAGCCAGTCTGTCAGGGTTTGCCTTGAGTTCCAGCACCTCTGCCTGGAGAAGTATCATCTCAAGCAGGTTCGTTATACCTTCGCCGGTCTTTGCTGATACCGGTACAGAAATGACGTCTCCGCCCCAGTCTTCTACCAGAACGCCCTTGTCTGCAAGATCTTTCTTTACAAGATCAGGATTCGCCCCCGGTTTATCCATCTTGTTTATAGCAACGATGATCGGCACTCCTGCTGCCTTTGCATGGCTGATGGACTCCACAGTCTGCGGCTTGACACTGTCATCTGCAGCTACTACCAGAACTGCGATGTCTGTGGAGTGTGCACCTCTTGCCCTCATGGCTGTGAAGGCTTCATGTCCCGGTGTATCAAGGAACACTATCTTCTGTCCGTTTATTTCTACCTCTGATGCACCTATATGCTGAGTGATACCGCCTGACTCACCGGCTGTGACATTAGTGTTTCTGATTGCATCCAGCAGCGATGTCTTACCGTGGTCGACGTGACCCATTACTGTGATGATCGGTGCTCTCGGCTTGAGATCTTCTTCTTTGTCTTCGAATGATTCGATACCTTCTTCTTCTGTCTCTTCCTTGACATTGCCGATTGCTACCTGTATACCCATCTCCTCTGCAAGGAGCACTACTGTGTCTTCGTCCAGATTCTGATTCACATTCGCCATAACGCCCATCTTCATC
This sequence comes from uncultured Clostridia bacterium, assembly GCA_934255435.1. Lineage (GTDB taxonomy): Bacteria > Bacillota > Clostridia > Peptostreptococcales > Anaerovoracaceae > Lentihominibacter. Next base: position 5,389 of record CAKQNZ010000018.1, read on the forward strand.
AGCGTCATTATTATCTTCGAAACTGTTGTCTTTGTCTGCTCTGCAAAACCTGCAACAGTGATAGGAACATTGATGAGCACTGTTCCTACAGGAAGTTCTACTGTTTCTACTTCCGGTTCAGGAGCAGCCTTAGGCTTGTTGTGCTTCTTGTTTCTGACCTGTTTTTCAAGGGATCTGCCCTGTGGCTTTCCTGACTTCCTGCCGCCTCTTTCAAGCTTGTCGAACTTGTCTCTTTCCTTGTCCTTGCCCTTCTTGTCGTTCCTTCTTGAACTGTTCTTCGAAGCGACTACTTCAGGAGCTGCATCGTCACGCCTCTGCGGACGCTGACCTCTGTCATTCCTGTCATTCCTGTCATTCCTGTCGTTTCTTCTGTCATCGTTTCTGCCGCCGCCTCTACGGTCGTCATTTCTTCTGCCACCCCTTCTGTTGTCGTCGTTTCTGCCGCCGCCTCTTCTGTCGCCTCTGCGATCATCTCTTCTTCTGTCTGACTGCTTTCCTGATCTTTCAGAGGACTTTTCTGAAGCAGCTTTCTCTTCTGCTTCTCTGCGCTTTGCAGCTCTTCTTTCTGCTGCTTCTGCTTCCTCACGTCTGACATCTTCAGCCTTCTTGATGACTTTAAGACCGCTTCTTCTCCTTGGAGGCTGCTCTTTTGCAGGTTCTTTCTTCTCAGGCACCTTCTTTTCAGGTGCTGCCTTAACTGCCTGATCAGTATCCTTTTCAGGTGCTTTAGCCGTACGTTCTGCTTTTTTCTCAGCTGCAGGTGTCTGCTTTTCTTTTGCGATCCTCTCCTCCAGCATTTCCTTCGAAACAACTGGTTTGCCTTCAGGCGGCTTTGGTCTGCCTTCTACCTCTTTTGAGACTACAGGTTTGCCTGCAGGCGGTTTCGCAGTATGCTTTGCATGCTGCTTTGCTGTGCTCCTGCTGGCTTTTTTCACTTCCGGCAGTTTGATATTGGCTGCCTTTACTGTGACTTTATGCTCATCCTTTTTATCTGCGTCGTTCTTTTTAGGCTTTACTCTCACTACTTTTGTCTCCGCATGAGTGTCGCCTTTGAGTATTGTATTTTTAACAGAAGCGGCATCAAGGTCCGAAAGATCGTCACCTGTACTTGCCACCTCTATTCCCATCGATTTCGCTTTTTCAAGAACATCTTCTCCGGTCAAACTAAGCTCTGATGCCAAATCCTTTATCTTCATAAGCAAATTCCTCCTTTAATTTATTTCCCCATCTATTTCATTCAAAATAACTTGCGCAAAATTCCCGTCACATACAGCAAAGACATTACGTCCGCTGGCTCCTGTAGCATGCGACAGTTCGTCGCTGCTGCCGTATCTGACGAAAGGTACGTCGTATCTTCTGATTTCTTTCATTATCTTTTTTTCACTGTTTTCGGATATGTCTTCAGCTATTATCACAAGCTTTACTTTTTTTTTCGCCATTGCAAAAGTGCATGTGTTCACACCTGATACAAGATTTCCCGATTTTTTAGCGAATCCCAGATAACTACTTATCTTTCTGTTCATATTCTTCAAACTCCCTGAATACACGTTCCAGATCATCCGGCGACAGTTCAGCATCGAAACTTCTCTGGAGAGAACGCCTTTTCTTTGCTTTCTCCATACATTCAGTGCTGTGGCAGAGATATACACCTCTTCCTCTGGCTTTCCCTGTGGGGTCCAGTGAAAGCTTTCCTTCATAATATGCGATCCTTACAAGATCGTTCTTTGGCTTTGATTCCATACACCCTGCACATCTTCTCATCGGAACTTTTCTGTTTTTCACGATCATACCTCCACGGATCCGTCTTCAGCAGTCTCATCATATCCCGGCTCTTCGACGTCTGCTTCTTCCGGCTCTGCTGTTTCCGTCTCCTGACCCTCTGCCACTTCGATCATCTCGTCTGCATCAGCAGTTTCGATGATCTCAGGTTCTTCGAATTCTTCATCGTATACTGCTGTATCGCTGACTTCTGTAAATCCGATATCATCCTCTGTATAACCGGTGGCATCACTTTCACTGCTGCCGTAAAATTCAAGATCGTCTTTGATTTCTTCATACTGTGAATGACTCTTGATATCTATCTTCCATCCGCAAAGTCTTGCTGCAAGTCTGACGTTCTGACCTTCCTTGCCTATTGCCAGTGACAGCTGATAATCAGGTACCACTACAGTGGCTGCATTTTCCTCCTCGGAAATGAGCACCTTCTCTACTTTCGCAGGGCTGAGTACATTACTTATCAGCACTTTCGGATCATCATCCCATGTAGTGATATCTATCTTCTCTCCGAAAAGTTCATCCACCACGTTCCTTACTCTCATGCCTCCTGTACCTACACATGCACCTACAGGATCCACATTTTCATCATTGGCCCAGACTGCGATCTTCGTTCTGGAACCAGCTTCCCTTGCTATGCTCTTTATTTCCACGATGCCGTCTTCTATCTCAGGCACCTCCAGCTCAAAGAGCTTTTCCACGAATCCAGGATGTGTCCTGGAAAGAAATATCTGAGGACCCTTTGTGCTTTTTCTTACATCTACTATATATGCCTTGATACGGTCGTTGACCTTGTAGTGCTCGCCTCTTGTACGCTCGCTTGCTACAAGTATACCTTCTGTATTGCCCATATCCACGAAAAGCGTCTCATTGCTGATCCTCTGTACTACGCCTGTGATAAGCTCGCCCTGTCTGCTGATGTAGTTATCGAAGATCATGCCTCTCTCTGCTTCTCTGATCCTCTGTACGACCACCTGTTTTGCAGTCTGGGCTGCGATGCGTCCAAAGTCTCTCGGTGTCACTCTGTACTCAACGACGTCTCCCACCCGGTATCTCGGATCTATTTCAAGAGCATCTTCCAGAGAGATCTCTGTGAATTCATCGTAGACATCTTCTACCACGTCTCTTCTCATAAGTACGTCGACATCACCTGTTTCACGATCGATAGTGACCCTCACATTCTGTGATGTGCCGTAATTCTTCTTGTATGCTGAAACAAGAGCTGATTCGATGGCATCGATTAGAACATCCCTGGCAATCCCTTTTTCTTTTACCAGATCATCGATCGCTTTCTTAAATTCTACACTCATTTCTGTCTTCCTCCTGTATTAAAATATGACTGCCAGATTCGTCTTGGCTATGTCGGCCAGCTCCAGCACCCATCTTCTGTTTTCATGATCAGTCACTGTAACGGTATCACCGCTGAACTCTTCGAGGACTCCCTGTATGTTCTTGACTCCATCCCTGGCTTTGTAAAGCTTTATCTCAACTTCACTGCCGCAGAATCTCCTGTAATGCTCAGGCTTCACCAGCTGTCTGTCCATGCCCGGAGAAGATACTTCGAGATAGTAGTTCTGCTCCACCGGATCCGCTTCATCAAGCTTTTCACTCAGATATCTGCTGACCTTCTCGCAGTCTTCAGTGCTCACATATTCTCCCTCGGCTGCTTTGTCAACATACACCCTGAGGAACCAGTCTTTGCCTTCTTTCACGAACTCTGTATTGTAAAGTTCATAACCTTCCTGCTCAAGAAAATCTGCAAGTATCTCTTCAACAAGCTGCGTGATCTTTTTTTTCGCCATATGCCCTCCTTCTGATCATGTCCATGCACAAAAGTAAAGAGTGGGTTTTTCACCCACTCTTACTGAATCGATTAGTTTTACTTTTATTATTCTATCATATTCCCGGAAGTATTGCAAGTGCTATATTTCACCTGCATATCCATGGATGGGATTGCGTCGTCTTTTATGTATGTATGACGCTTTACATCATTTGTCATGTTTTCTCTTTCTGATGTCTGCCGCTTCGGCATGCCCTGCCAGTCCCTCTCCGTTGGCAAGTGCTGAAACCACAGGGGCTATACGGGTCATGGCCTCATCTGTCATTCGCTGATATGTACATGTCTTCAGGAACGTGCCTACCCACACTCCGCCTGTATATCTGGCAGCTCCCAGTGTCGGCAGCGTATGGTTCGTGCCTGATGCGTAGTCGCCGAACACTTCTGCCGTATTCTCTCCGATGAACAGCGAACCGTAGTTTCTCAGAGAATCCACTACTCTGTTTCTGTCTTTTGGCACTACGTTCACTTCAAGGTGCTCCGGTGCATATCCGTTGGCATATGATACAGCTTCATCAAGGGAATCCGCCAGCAGCACTTCACCGTAGTCTGCCCATGATACAGAAGCGATCTCTGCTGTAGACAGCGTTTCCAGTTCTTTTTCGACACACTTTATCACATCAAGACCCAGCATCCTGTCTGTCGTCACCAGTATGCCCTTGGCTTCTCTGTCATGTTCCGACTGTGCCAGAAGATCCGCCGCGATTATCTCAGGATCAGCACTGCCGTCTGCGATCACCAGCACTTCACTCGGTCCTGCCAGGAAATCTATACCTACTTTACCATAACACTGGCGCTTGGCTTCTGTAACGAAACTGTTCCCCGGTCCTACGATAAGATCCACCGGCTTGATCTGATCCGTGCCGTATGAAAAAGCAGCTACTGCCTGAGCTCCGCCTGTGGCATATATCTCATCTATACCTGCGATGTCCATGGCTACTAAAGTTTTCGGATGTATCTGATCAGTCCCTTTCATCACAGGAGAACATGCAGCTACACGTCCCACGCCTGCTACCTTTGCCGGTATACCAAGCATCAGTGCTGTGGAGTAAAGAGGATATCCGCCTCCCGGCACGTAGCAGCAGCATGAATCCACAGGTATAACTCTGTGTCCAAGCATTATACCCGGCATCGGTGAAAAATCCTGAAGTTCGACGACTGTGCGCCTCTGGGCTTTTGCAAACTCCCTTATATTGGATGCTGCGATCTTCATATTGTTTATTTCTTCTTCGCTTACCTGTCTGTATGCTTCTTCGATCTCTTCTCTCGATATCTGCAGGAATGTACGTTCACATCCGTCGAATCTGCTGTTGTATTCTCTCAGCGCATCATCGCCACGGCTTACTACAGTTTCTATCATATCTCTCACTGTTTCTCTCAGCCTGTCACGATCTGCAGCTGTTCTCACTTTTGAACTCTTAAGTGTCTGCATGAGATGAGTCTCCTTTCATCGTTTTACCATATCAATATATTATCTATCTGTGTTTTTGTCAATCTCCGGCCCTATCCGACAACATACTCTGCTGTTATCCGAAAAGACTTATCTGCGCTGTCTCCGGAAGTCCCTCAAGGACTCCGTGTCTCCTCAGCTCTTCAACAGCGGTCTTGTTCACCTTGCCTCTGTCCATGACATCCTCCACAGTCTCGTATTCACGCTGTTCATACGCCGCTGCAAAAGTCCTGGCAGCGCCTTCTCCCATGCCCGGTATGGCAACGAAAGGCAGCAGGACTTTGCCGTCATGGACTCCGAACTTCATGGCATCCGAGATACCCAGCCTCGCCGGTTCAAATCTGTATCCTCTGGAATACATCTCGTACGCCACTTCAAGGACGAGTATATCGCCCTGATCCTTTGCGGTGGCATTCTTGCCCATGGCTTTTATCTCTTCTATCCTGTCAAGACACGCCCTGGAGCCTCGCAGTATCACGTCTGCATCGAAGTTTGCGACTACACTTGTGAAATGTGTGGCGTAGAACTCAAGAGGGTAATACACCTTGTACCACGCCATTCGGAATGACATCATCACATATGCCACGGCGTGAGCTCTCGGGAACATGTACTGTATCTTTATACACGAATCTATGTACCAGTCCGGAACGCCGTGCTCTTTCATGACTTCCAGCTGTTCTTCCTTCAGAGGCCTGTTCTTTCTGACGTCCTCCATTATCTGGAACGAGGTCTTGTTCTCGATTCCTTTTAGTATCAGATAGTTCATGATGTCATCTCGTGTGGAGATAACTTCACGCATGGTGGCCGTACCGCTCCTGATATAGTCCTGGGCGTTGTTGAGCCATACATCTGTACCGTGGGAAAAACCTGATATACGCACAAGATCTGCGAATTTGTCCGGTTTAGTATCATCCAGCATCTGGCGCACGAAAGGAGTGCCGAACTCCGGTATGGCGTAGCTGCCGTGGGTGTACTGATAGTCAGGATCCTTTATATCAAGAGCCTCTATGCCGTTGAATATGGACAGGACCTTCCTGTCAGTCAGGTCGGCCTTCATGGGGTCGATGCCTGTCATATCCTGGAGCTGCCTTATCATGGACGGTATGTTGTGCCCCAGTATATCCAGCTTCAGCAGGTTCTCGTCTATCTTGTGATAATCAAAATGCGTCGTTATTATATCCGACTTCACATCGTTGGCCGGGTGCTGCACAGGACAGAACTCATATATCTCATGATCCTCCGGTACGATGATTATGCCTCCCGGATGCTGACCTGTGGTACGCTTCACGCCGGTGCAACCCTTTGTGAGCCTGTCCGCCTCGAATTTGTTCACAGGTCTGTTGAACTCGTCTGCAAACTTCATGACATATCCGTATGCAGTCTTGTCTGCTATAGTGCCTACAGTACCTGCCTTGAACACATTCTTCTCTCCGAATATGACTCCGACATATTTGTGTGCTGTAGCCTGGTATTCTCCTGCAAAGTTAAGGTCTATATCAGGTTCCTTGTCTCCGTTGAATCCCAGGAATGTTGCGAAGGGTATGGTATATCCGTCACGGTCCATCATGGTACCGCACTCCGGACACTCCTTCTCCGGCATATCTATACCGCAGTCGTAAAGGTTCATGTCGCCCCATTCAAGATGTTTGCAGTGTGGACAGATATAGTGGGGATTCAGCGGGTTTACTTCTGTTATCCCTGCCATTGTGGCTGCAAAGGATGAACCTACCGAACCTCTTGAACCTACGAGGTATCCGTCCTCCATGGACTTGTGCACAAGCATCTGAGCCGATACATACATGACTGCATAGCCGTTGCCGATTATGGAGTTCAGTTCTGTCTCGAGTCTGTCGCCTATCTCCTGAGGCAGAGGGTCTCCGTATATATCATGGGCTTTCTGCATGCATGTCTCTCTTAATGTCTCCTCGGCACCGTCTATCTTAGGCGGGAACTTGCCTTTAGGTACAGGCAGTATGCTGTCGGCGATCATGTCGGCGATCATATTGGTGTTCTCCACCACCACTTCATAGGCCTTATCGCTGCCGAGATAACTGAATTCCTCCAGCATCTCATCCGTCGTCCTCATGTAAAGACCTCTGCCGTTTTCGGCGTCTTTGAACCCCATTCCTGCCATCAGGATGTTTCTGTATATCTCGTCCCCGGGTTCTCCGTAGTGAGCGTCTGTAGTGGCTACCACAGGTTTGCCCATCTTTTCACCAAGCTGTACTATCTGCCGGTTGTATTCTTTGAGCTGCTCCTGACCTGTCACCATTCCCTTGTCTATCATGAACTGGTTGTTTATCAGAGGCTGTATCTCAAGATAGTCGTAAAACTCTGCGATTTTTTTGATCTCTTCAGAGCTCTTTCCTGCAGATACTGCACGGTAAACTTCACCTGCTTCACAGGCTGAACCGATGATAAGACCTTCTCTGTGCTGCGCTATCACTGACTTCGGCAGTCTCGGTCTCTTATAGAAATAGTCAAGGTGGGACCATGACACCAGCTTGTATATGTTTTTGAGCCCTTCCTGGGTCTTTGCCAGCAGGATTATATGGTTCGTCGGCTTTTTCCTGTAATCGATGCTTCCGTCGGCATTGCGGCAGTCGGCATCATCGAACACATAACCTTCCATACCATAGATGATCTTTATATCCACAGGATTCTTCTTGTCGGATGCCAGTTTCTTCGCAGTTTTCGCTGCATCCGGGAAGCTCTGCACCACGCCATGGTCGGTTATTGCCACGGCCGGCTGCCCCCAGGCTGCAGCTGTCTTCACCAGATCCGCCACTTCATTGAGTCCGTCCATGGAGCTCATCTTCGTATGCGCATGGAGCTCCACACGCTTGTGTTCGCAGGTATCCTTCCTGACTTTTTTCTCTGTTTTCTCTATGCTGTCAGCCATAACGGTAACACAGTTGTCGAACCTGTCCCACTGAGCCTGTCCTTTGATCCTGACATGACTGCCGTTCTTCAGATGCGTCTCCACATCTTCCCATTTCTGATTGAGCATAAATGACTTGACGCAAATACTTGTCTTCTTGTCTGTAACGTAAAGACTGGCGAGCTTCTTCTCATTCTGTATGGTCCTGGCTTCCTTGTTGAACATCTCGCCTTCAAGGACCACGACTCCGCTTTCGGAAGTTATATCGCCTATCGACATTGGCCGTCCCACGATCTTAGATCCCATTATGAGATTGCCTTTGACCGGCACATATACGTTCCTGCGTTTTCCCTTGAACTGACCGGCTGCTACATTTTTCTTCTCTGGTGCAGGCTGTGGTGCTGAACTGCCGCCTGTACTGCCGTGACTGCTGCTGCCTGGTGTTCCCGACGCCCCGGATCTCATGCCTTGATGTTCGCTTACTACTGCACGCTCCTTTTCCTCCATGTGCCTGCCTGCATTCCGGTACGCCTCGGTATTGTTCCTGAAGGTTACTTTCACATCAAGTCCCAGGTCACGTCTGAGGAGACTTTCAAAGAGCTGCGCCACATCTTTGTTTAGTACATCCACAGATGTCTGTCCCAGTGCATATATCACCAGCTTGTCTTCTCCCAGCTCCCACTTGTCTGTGTATATAGTCTTGGTCACATGAGCATATTTACCGTTCACCAGCGCTATCATATGACCTATGTAAAAATCCATCGCTTCTTCGGCTGTCTGCAGCAGATCCCTGTAGACTATGCTGAGCTGCAGTCCTTTTATACTGCTGACCCTGCCGGTTATGCTGCGTTTGAATTTATCTATCGCTTCCCATGGTAAAACAAAATTAAGCTCCAACTCAAGGGAAAGAACTCCACTTTCCCTTGAAATCACAGCTTTTTTTGTTTCCATTTTGATGTCTTCTTTTGTATAATTTCCCAGTTTGGAAAAATCAATCGAGTTTTCCAGTAATTCTCTCATATTCCTCCGCCATCTTCACGATCTCGTCTGCAATATTTTCTTCACTGACAGTTTTGATTATCTCTCCTTTTGAAAAAATGACGCCTTTGCCTCTGCCGCATGCAACGCCCAGATCTGCGCCTCTCGCTTCTCCAGGGCCGTTGACAGCGCAGCCCATAACAGCTATTTTGAGGCTGCTGTCTATCCTGTCTCCAAGTTCCGCCAGGCGTTTTTCCACCTGAGATGCTATGGACTGAAGATCTACTTCTGTTCGGCCGCATGTCGGGCATGATACGATCTCTATATGATCCTTCCTGAGTCCAACGGCTGTAAGTATCTCTTTCGCAAAAACGACTTCTTCCACAGGATCTGCCGTCAGGGATACTCTCATGGTATCGCCTATGCCTGCCAGCAGAAGTCCGCCTATACCAGCTGCAGACTTCACTCTGCCTTTTACCGGCGTACCTGCCTCTGTGACTCCTATATGCAGCGGATAGTCCGATCTGCTGTCAACGATCCTGTAGGCATCGTAATTCATCTTCACGTCTGAGGATTTCAGGGATATCACTATGTCGTCGAAACCGTACTTTTCCAGGGCTTCCACATTGCGGAGCGCACTTTCCGCAAGGCCTTCCGCCGTCACAGCGCCGTACTTCGCCAGTATATCCTTTTCAAGAGAACCTGAGTTGACGCCTACACGTATCGGGATACCTCTTTCCTTTGCAAGTGCTGCTATCTGCTGCACTCCTTCTTCAGACCCTATATTGCCTGGATTTATCCTGATCTTGTCTGCTCCTGATCTGATGGATTCCAGCGCCAGTCTGTAGTCGAAATGTATATCTGCCACTACCGGTATCCTGACTCTGCTCTTTATATCCTTTAAAGCTCTCGCCGCCTCCATGTCAGGGACTGCCATCCTTATTATCTGGCATCCTGCATCTGCAAGCTCATCTATCTGTCTGACTGTGGCGTCCACATCTGCTGTTTTCGTATTCGTCATGGACTGGATGGATACAGGTGCATCGCCTCCTATCCTGACGTCGCCGCAGTATATAATTTTTTTCATAGAACAAATCCCTCCTGCATCATCTGCTCAGATGGTCATTGTACTGTCTGAGCAGTTTTTTATCAGCTGAATATAGGTGCGATGAACCTGACGATATCGTTCCATGTCACATACACCATCAGCAGCATCAGACATATTATACCTATGAAATGTATCTTTCCTTCTACTTCGTCTGTGACACGTCTGCCCGTTATCTTCCTGATAAGAAGGAAGATAAGTCTGCCTCCGTCAAGCGCCGGAAACGGCAGCATGTTCATGACAGCAAGGTTCAAACTGAGAAGTGCTGTCAGATAAACGACATATATCACGCCTTCCTTGGCTGACTGGTTCACTGCATAGACTATACCCACAGGTCCGCTGAGTTCCTTCACTGCCACATCGCCTGTGAAAAGCTGTTTTATGACTTTGTACATCATGACAGTCATGTTGCCTGTATTCTTCACACCTGTCGTTATCGCTCCAGGTATGCTGTGTTTCATTTCGGGATTTATGCCGATCTTGTTGCGTTTCGACTCCTTGTCGTATTCAAGGTCTGCTGTGATTTTTTTCCGGCTGCCGTCACGCTCTACAACGATGTCAGCACTTTTCCTGCTGCTTTCACCGATAGCCGTTATGACGTCATTCCATTCTTTTACATCAGTGCCGTCAACTTTTACTATCCTGTCGCCGGAAACTATGCCTGCTCTTTGTGCCGGTGAATCATCGATCACATTGCTGATCACTGTTGTCGCCTGTCCCACTGAAAAGGCTATTATTATCAGCAGTATCACAGCTGTAAGCAGGTTCATGAACGATCCTGCTGCCAGCACCAGAGCTCTCTGCCACGCAGGCTGGTTGTTGAATGCTCTCGCATCTTCAGAATCTTCGTCTTCGCCCTCCATAGCGCAGAAACCACCTATCGGCAAAAGCCTGACCGCATAAAGCGTCTCTCCCTTTTGTTTTTTGAATATCGCAGGTCCCATTCCTATGGCAAATTCATTGACCTTGACGCCGCATGCCTTTGCCACGATGAAATGTCCCAGTTCATGGACGAATATAAGGATGCAGAATATTATCACTGCATAGATTATCGTCATATCTCTCTCCTCCCTTTATGCCAGCGTCCTGACATACTCTCTGATCTTCCTGTCTTCCTCCAGTATCTCTTCGAGACCAAGTCCGTACGATGGCTCATGTTCATTCATTATCTTCTCAAGATTATCCTGGATGTCTGTGAATCTGATCCTGCCTTTAAGGAACATATCCACAAGGACCTCGTTGGCTCCGTTGAGGACCACAGGATAGCTGCCTCCTCTCCGGCTGGCTTCATATGCAAGATCTATAGTCCGGAAGACTTTCCTGTCTGCAGGATAGAAAGTCATACCATCTGCCAGAGAAAACAGATCAAGGCGCTTAACTCCTCCTTCTGTTTTGTCAGACGTCAGCTCCAGTCTTTCCGGATATGAAAAGGCATACGCTATAGGCACTCTCATATCGGGACTTCCCATCTGACCTATCACTGAACCGTCCTCAAACTCCACTGCAGAATGCAGTATGCTCTGTGGATGCACGACTACCTGTATATCATCTAGCGCCACATCGAAAAGCCACTTTGCTTCGATGACTTCAAGCCCCTTGTTCATCATGGTGGCAGAGTCTATGGTTATCTTGCTTCCCATTGACCAGTTCGGATGAGCAAGAGCCTGCTCAAGAGTCACTTCCTGCAGCTGCTCTTTCGTATATCCTCTGAAAGGTCCCCCTGAAGCAGTCAGCAGTATGCGCTTTATCCTGTTTCCTTCATTGCCCTGGAGGCTCTGGAATATGGCGCTGTGCTCGCTGTCCACGGGCAGCAGTCTCACGCCTTTTTCTCCGGCAAGTCTCATTACAAGCTCACCGCCTGAAACAAGTGTCTCTTTGTTGGCGAAAGCTATGTCCCTGCCGCTTTTTATAGCTGAGATCGTAGGCTCAAGTCCTCTCATACCCATAAGCGAGTTCAGTACCATGTCGCATCCGCTCATGGAAGCTATCGTCTTCAGTCCTTCCGGTCCGTGATAGACATCAAGCCCCCTGAACCTGCGTGAAAGCTCAGCCGCATCTTCTGCATCTGCTACGGAAACAGCCTGCGGACTGAATTTTTCTATCTGTGAACACAGCTTTTCTATATTCTTTGCACAGGAAAGTGCCACCACCTGGAACCTGTCTCTGTTTTTTTCTATAACATCGAGAGCCTGGGTGCCTATGGACCCTGTACTCCCCAGTATCGAAATCTTTTTCATAGTCTTTACCTGAAATGTCTTTCCAATCACCTGATATATAATCGTATACCGCAGGCTTACATCACTTTACGGCATATATCCTATCACAAGACAGATGTAATAGTACACCATCGGTCCTGTGAACAGCACGCTGTCGAATCTGTCCAGGATACCTCCGTGTCCCGGTATCAGATGTCCGTAGTCCTTTATGCCCATCTTGCGTTTGAAGATGGATGCTGTCAGATCACCGAACTGTGATACCACGCCGCCAAGCACACCGATGATGATACAGTGCACCAGTATATCCGGCATGAAAAAATATCCGAACAGTCCGCTGAGTATGACACTGCCAAGTATCCCTCCGACAGAGCCTTCGATAGTTTTCTTAGGGCTTATCTTAGGACACAGCTTGTGTTTTCCCAGCAGATATCCTGAAAAATATGCCATTATGTCTGTACCGAAAGCTGTTATGACTATCAGCCACACCATCCTGCCGTATTCGCCCGACTGTTCCACCAGCGTTACATGGAACGAAAAGAACACGACATAGAATATGCCTGTTATAGTTGCCATTGCATCTTCCAGCTTCCTGTGTTCGATATTGAACAGATACAGCAGGCTGACAAGAACAGTGCCGAAAAACCACAGCATATACCATTCAGGCTTCTCGCAGAACAGATTTATCACATAAAGTGCTGCTGCTGCCACGCATGCGATACTGTAGCTGGGTTTCACATCCATCTGTCTGAACCCGTTGTAAAACTCCCTGACTCCCATGAGTCCTATAACGAAGCACCCTGCAAAAAGCACATATCCGCCAAGCACGAGTATGATAAGCAGAGGCAGCATTATCAGACCTGACAATACTCTTGTTTTCATTATTTCCTACCTCCGAATCGCCGCTCACGGCTCTGGTAATCTGCAATAGCTTTTTCGTATTCCTCCGGTGTAAAATCCGGCCACATCACTTCCGGGAAAACAAGTTCACTGTATGCGCTCTGCCACAGCAGGAAATTCGAAAGTCTCAGCTCGCCGCTGGTCCTTATGATCAGCTCCGGATCGGGAACATCGTAGTATTTCTTTCCTGTATAAAGATATTCTGATACCGTATCTTCTGTTATGTCATCTGCTGATATGATCCCTGCTGCCGTGTCACGTGCTATCTGCTGTACGGCCTTCTTTATCTCGTCTCTGCCTCCGTAGTTCAGCGCTATATTGAACTGCAGTCCTGTATTGTTTTCTGTTGCCTCAAGAGTACGTTCAAGGCTCCTGACTGCATCGTCCGGAAGAGAGCTGTAATCCCCCAGAACCTTTACTCTGACATTGTTTTCGATCAGCCCTTTAAGGTCACTTTTGACATATGCCACCAGCAGCTTGAATATACCTGAAACCTCTGCAATGGAGCGTTTCCAGTTTTCAGTGGAGAAGGCATATACCGTAAGATATTCTATTCCAAGTTTATCGGAATGATCCACTATGTTCTTCATAGCTTTCATCCCTGCATTATGTCCTGCCAGTCTTGGCAGTCCTTTGTTTTTAGCCCATCTGCCGTTGCCGTCCATTATTATGGCTATATGGCGGGGCATCCTGTCTTTATCCAACATAAATTACCTGTATTCCATAACAGATGTGACCTTTCAGCCACATCTGTCATCTCCCGCTTTCTTAAATTTATACTTCGAGAATTTCTTTCTCTTTTGCTGCAACGATATCATCGATGCTCTTTACTGCCTTGTCGATGTCCTTCTGGATATCGTCCAGTGTTGATTTTGCATCGTCTTCAGTGAAGTCTCCGGCTTTTTCCATCTTCTTTACCTTATCGTTGGCTTCTCTTCTGAGATTCCTGATGGCTACCTTTGTATCTTCACCCATCTTCTTTACAGTCTTGGTGAGTTCCTTTCTTCTTTCTTCTGTTACCTGCGGTATCTGGAGTCTTATGACTTTACCGTCATTGGCAGGTGTTATGCCGATGTTCGCTGTATTTATGCCCTTTTCGATATCAGGTATGCTCTTGGGATCGAAAGGTGATATCAGCAGTGTACGTGGTTCCGGAACGGAAATGTTCGCCAGCGCCTTCAGCGGTGTCGGTGAACCGTAGTAATCCACCATGACCTTATCCACTAAAGCTGCGTTGGCACGTCCTGCTCTTACTGTAGCCAGCTCCTCTTTGAGCACGCTGATGCTTTTTTCTATTTTGCCGTCCATGTTCTTGATATCAAAATCACTCATTTTATAATCCTCCGAAAGTTATTTTACGATAGTTCCTATTTTTTCTCCACATACGGCCTTCATGACGTTGCCTTCGTCAGAAAGCGCAAATACATGTATCGCTATACCGTTGTCCCTGCAGAGCGATGCAGCTGTAGAATCCATTACCTTGAGGTCTTTTTCAAGGACCTCCTTGTGGGTAAGGGACTCGTATCTCACAGCGTTCGGATCCAGTTCAGGATCTGCTGAATATACAGCATCCACTTTCTTGGCAAGAAGTATCACCTCAGCATCTATCTCCGCAGCTCTCAGTGCGGCTGTCGTATCCGTCGAGAAAAACGGATTTCCTGTACCTGCTCCGAAAATAACGACTTTGCCATGTTCAAGATGACTTATGGCTTTTCGTCTCACATACGGCTCTGCCACTTCTCTCATCTCTATTGCTGTCTGTACTCTTGTAGGGATACCCTCAGCCTCGAAAGCATCCTGCAGAGCCATCGAGTTCATAACAGTCGCCAGCATCCCCATATAGTCTGCTGTAGCTCTGTCCATACTCTTACTTGTCCTGCCACGCCAGAAATTGCCGCCACCTACTACTACTGCTACTTCTACTCCCATGGATCTTACGTCTTTGATCTGGGCAGCCACTTTTTTAAGCATATCTTCATTGATGCCAAAACGGTTGCTGCCTGCAAGGGCCTCACCACTTATTTTGAGCAAGACACGTTTATATTT
>CAKQNZ010000019.1 GCA_934255435.1 uncultured Clostridia bacterium
GTGTGAAGCGTGTACCTTGTTATATAATATTACGCACTGATTGACAGGAGAAGAATTGATTATGGCTTTTGGTTTTAAGAAAGAATATAAAGAATTTTACAAACCAAAGAATAAGCCGGGGATCATAGATGTTTCTGAGGCTAATTATATTGCTGTCAGGGATAAAGGCGATTCCAGTGAAGAAGACGGGGCATATAAGCAGGCGATCAGTGTTCTGTATGCGGTGGCATATACTTTGAAAATGAGTTATAAAACAGACTATAAAATCGAAGGATTTTTCGAATATGTTGTTCCTCCCCTTGAGGGATTCTGATGGCAGGATAATACAGATGGTTTGGACTGCATCGACAAATCTGTTTTCAAATAGATTCTGCCTTTATCGTGACATGGCTGAATCCACAGGTTTTGATAGATGGAACATTGATGATGGGAGCTTTTCGTGCCTCTCTGTCCGCAGGTGGCGATCTGTATTTCATTATCGGATTTGCTTCAGCCAGTATGCTTTGGTTCAGCTGTCTGGCAGTTGTGGCAAATATCTTTGGCAGCAAAATCAACAGTAATGTCCTCACATGGTTGAAACACATCTGAATATTGACGATAATCATATGGGGCACTACCTTCATATCCATAAAGGTTCTTCTGATTGATTTCCAGCCGGTAGAGATACTGTTCTATCGTTTTGTGACAGGACTTGCAGCTTTGATGGCTGTTTATCCTCATCGCCTGAGAAAAGTCAGTGCGAGACAGGAGCTGACTTTTGTTATTGCAGGTCTCTGCGGCGTATGTCTGTACTATCTTTTGGAAAATATAGCCCTGACGTACACGATGGCGTCGAATGTAGGTGTGATCATTTCAGTAGTACTGCTCTTTACTGCCATTATGAGCCATGTGTTCCTTAAAGAAGAGGGAGACCTCAGTGCTTTGTTTCGTTTCATGGAATTTTGCAGTAATGGTACTGGGTGCTGTGAAGACAAGTATATATATCTACATGGTACCAGTGGTCACTGTTGTGACTTCGGTGGTGATACTCCATGAAAAAGTCACTGTGATGTCCGCTGCAGGCACGATACTTACTATGGCGGGTCTGTTCATGTCGGAGGGAAAGTTTCCATCGTGGAAAAAATTCTTTTGATATAGCGACACAGTTTTAGTTAACATGAATATGAATAAAATGACAAGTCTGTATGGTGTAAATACCTGTGCTGATGAGATATAATATGGTCATAGGAAAGGAGATGATCCACGGTGTTAGCAGAAAATCTAGTCATGCTGCGGGATGCGAAGGGTATGACGCAGGAGCAGGTGGCAGAAGTGATAGGTATATCAAGGCAGTCCTATGCGAAATGGGAGCAGGGGGAAACGGTGCCTGACATCGACAAATGCGCCAGACTGGCAGCGTTCTATGGGGTGAAGATCGACGCCCTTGTAAATTATGAAGAAAAGATTGGAGAAACGAGACTCATGCCGCCGCCCCAGGGCAAGTTCCTGTGGGGAACGGTGAAAGTAGGAAACAGAGGCCAGATCGTCATACCCAAGGAGGCACGGGATAAATTCGAGCTGAAGGAAGGCGACCATCTTGTGGTGCTGGGCGATGAGAACGAAGGTATCGCACTGGTTAAGGCAGAGGTATTCGAAGAAAGGCTGAGAAAGGCTATGGAACTCGGCAGAAAAGTCATGGAGGAATAGAAAATGAAATGTCCGGAATGTGGAAAAGAAATGAGAAAAGGTTATCTGTTCAGCAGCAAGGATGGAGCATTCAGCTTCGCAGATGTAGTACCGGGAGTATTCGAGAACGCACGAAAGGTTGAAGGCTTCGTGGAAATCACGAAACTGAAGCCAAGCCATAGAACAAATATCGCAGCAAACTGCTGTGAAGACTGCAGGATGGTGACTTTGAAATATTGAGAACGGTGTAACCGGCAGATGTGATCCGGTCAGAATAATCTCAGATATCGACAACAAATGAAATGAGGACGGGACCATATCATATCAGAAGCAGGTCTCGTTTTTATTGTTGTTACAGATGATTGGAGAAAATCAAAGCGAACTCTTTTTGTCTAAACTCAGTGTATTTTATTGACATATTAAATAGAATCAGATATCATTTTTTATATATTAAAGTCAATTTGTGCAGATTTTAGGGAGTATAAGGGTACTATGAACAAAATACAGGACAGGATCAGATTGTTATCGGGGGCACAGCTTAAATATATCGCATTTTTATCGATGCTTATCGACCATGCCAATAAAGCATTGATATATCCGATTCTTGACGGCGGAGTGCTGAATACCGTAAGTGATATATTCGATATTATAGGAAGGATCGCTTTTCCTATATTCATTTTCCTGCTGGTGGAGGGATTTTTCAAGACAAGGAGCAGATGGAAATATCTGATGCTGCTGCTGATTTTCGGAGTGATATCAGAGGTGCCGTTTGATATGTCCAGCAGCGGAGTTTTTTTTGAGCCGAACTGGAACAATATAATGTTCACTCTGGCTTTAGTGCTGGTAACGATATGGATAATAGATGTCCTCAGAAAAAAAATGGAGACACTGCCCGGAGCATTATGGTATATCCTGTCATTTATCATATTGGCAGTGATGTGTTTTGCAGCATCTAATCTGAGTCTCGACTATGAATACCATGCTGTACTCATCGGATATTTCTGCTACATATTCCATGAAAGACAGATACTGGCCATACCATTCAGTTATATTTCGATGTATAAGGAACCATGGGCACTGCTGGGGTTCGGACTGACACTGACATATAACGGCAAGCGGGGCAGACAGTACAAGATCATCAACTATCTCTTTTATCCGGTGCATCTGCTGATACTGGGGCTGATCAGGCTGTATCTTGGATACTGATACGTATATGAGTAAGCTATGCAAATAATATAAACGGAACATATGATAACGGGAGGTCTCTGAAAAATGAGGCTTCTTTTTATTATGTAGGAAATATCGTTCTCGATATTTCCGGAATATCAACAAAAGTTTCATATGATAATATGTGGCGAAGCCACTTTTGTTCTATGTATACTGATATATTGGAAATATGTTAAGATATATGAAAACAGGACAGCCACAGCACAAGGAGGTACATGATGAAAAACAGCAAGGGCGGACCGGACAATATAGAGATAAGAGGGGCAAGAGTGCATAATCTGAAAAATATAAATGTAGATGTACCGCTGCATCAGATCGTTGGTATCGCAGGGGTTTCAGGCTCCGGCAAATCTTCGCTGGCACTTGGGGTCCTGTATGCGGAAGGTTCGAGACGGTATCTGGAGTCCCTTTCCACATATACGAGGAGAAGGATGACAGGAGCAGCAAAGGCGCAGGTGGACGAGGTGCTGTATGTCCCTGCAGCACTGGCACTGCATCAGCGTCCGGGTATACCGGGAATACGCAGTACTTTCGGCACAGGAACAGAGCTTCTGAACAGTCTGAGACTCATGTTTTCACGGCTTGCATCTCACCGGTGCTCCAACGGACATTATGTGCCTCCAACATTGAAGGTGGCAGCAGAGCAGGAAATCATATGTCCTGTATGCGGAGAGAAGGTGCATGCTCCCGGTGCAGAGGAGCTGGCATTCAATTCACAGGGAGCATGTCCGGAGTGCAGCGGAACGGGGATCGTGAGGACTGTAGATATAGATTCCCTTGTACCTGATGATTCAATAAGTATCGATGAGGGTGCTGTGGCTCCATGGAACAGTCTGATGTGGTCGCTGATGACGGATGTATGTCGGCAGATGGGTGTCCGTACAGATATCCCGTTCCGTGATCTGACGGATAAAGAAAAAGACATCGTCTATCACGGCCCGGCTGAAAAAAAGCATATTTTATACAAGGCAAAGAAATCCAATCAGGCAGGAGAGCTGGATTTCACATATTATAATGCTGTATATACCGTAGAAAATGCTCTGGCAAAGGTGAAAGACGAAAAGGGCATGAAGCGTGTGGAGAAATTCCTGAAAGAAGAAATCTGCCCGGAATGTGGAGGCAGCAGACTTTCTGAAGCTGCCAGGGCACCGAAACTCCGGGGGATCGGTCTTGACGAAGCCTGCAGGATGACACTGGGAGAGCTTGTAAAATGGGTGGCAGGCATACCGGTCTCTCTGCCGGAGGAAATGAGACCCATGGCGATTTCCATATGCGAGTCTTTCCATACGACTGCTAAAAGGCTCATGGATCTGGGGCTCTCATATCTGTCGCTGGACAGAGCTTCCTCGACGCTGTCCACAGGAGAAAGGCAGAGGATGCAGCTTGCCAGGGCTGTAAGAAACAGGACTACAGGAGTCCTTTATGTACTCGACGAGCCGTCGATAGGTCTGCATCCTTCCAACATCGATGGACTCAATGCTGTGATGCATGACCTTGTAGCGGACGGCAATTCAGTGGTACTGGTGGACCATGATGCACAGATATTGTCTGAATCGGACTGGATAATAGAGATGGGGCCGGAAGCAGGTGCAGGCGGCGGATATGTGACAGCCGAAGGGACTGTGCCACAGATCATAGCGGACAAAGCCTCGATGATAGGACCGTTCCTTGGAGACAGATCCGGCAGACGGATACGCAGTGTCATCAGGCCGGATGAAGTATTTGCAAAAGGAAAGCTGCACCTTTCCACAGACAGGATACATACAGTGAAACCGCTGGAGGCAGATATACCAAAGGGAAGGCTCACAGCAGTCACCGGCGTATCAGGTTCAGGAAAGACAACGATGGTCCTGGAGAGTCTGATACCGGGATTGAAGGCAGTCCTGAACGGAGAGTCTCTGCCGGAGCATGTGAAAAAAATCGATGCAGAAGGTATCGCACATGTGAAACTGATCGATGCGTCTCCTATAGGTATAAATGTCAGATCCACGGTAGCAACTTATGCCAATGTACATGATGAACTGAGAAAAGTATTTGCAGGGACAGCAGATGCAAAAGCCCTCGGATATAAAGCAGGAGCTTTTTCGTACAATACCGGGAAACTCAAGTGTCCGATATGCGACGGGACCGGACGGATAAGTCTGGACGTGCAGTTCCTGCCGGATGTGGAGATACCATGTCATGAATGCGGCAGATCAAGGTATGCGAAGGAAGCATGGCAGATCCGCTATGAGAACAGGTCGGGCGAAAAATATTCACTGCCTGAGCTGATGGCAATGGATGTCAGTACGGCGATGGAAGCTGTGAAAGACCTGAAAAAGGTGCATCAGAGACTGAGTGTGCTGAAAGAGCTGGGACTTGGGTATCTGACGCTGGGTGAAGAAACGCCGGGCCTTTCCGGAGGAGAATCCCAGAGACTGAAACTGGCAAGCGAGATGGGGAAAGGACAGTCGGATTCTGTCTTCGTTTTCGATGAACCGACCATAGGGCTGCATCCGCTGGATGTACAGGCTCTGCTTGGCGTGTTCCAGGCACTTGTAGACAAGGGTGCAACGGTGATCGTCATCGAACATGATCTTGACGTGATCCACAATGCGGACTATATCATCGACATGGGTCCGGGCGGAGGCGAGTCAGGAGGCAGGATAGTCGCTGCAGGGACGCCGGCACAGATCGCATCAGACGGAAACAGCATCACAGGAAAGTTCCTGAGCTCCTTATGACAACATCGACAGGATAATGAAACGGCTGTAACGGAAAGAAGAGAAATATCAGGTGAAATCAAAATCATCGTAAAAATCCCGGGACCAGGTGCATCAAAACTGGATTTGTGATAGGATAGAACCAGTTACAGGCCAGCAGGAGAATGTTGGCAGAATGATCGGCAGGTGGATATGGCAGATAAAATAATCATAGTAGAAGACGATGCAGTGCTGGCTGCCGGGCTGGGCAGAGCGCTGGCGTCACAGCAGCGTGATATCAGGACATGCGGCAGACTGGAAGACGCCCGAAAGTTGACAGAAGGATCAGAGCCTGCGCTTATCATACTGGATGTGAATCTTCCGGATGGAAGCGGGTATGATTTTCTCAAGGAGCTGAGACAGCAAAGTGATGTACCTGTGATACTGCTGACTGCGAACGATATGGAGACCGATATAGTCAGCGGGCTGGAGATGGGGGCCGACGACTACATCACGAAACCCTTCAGTCTTGCAGTGCTCCGTGCACGGGTGAACACGCAGCTTCGCAGGAAAACGCCGCAGCAGACAGCAGTATGCCTGGGAAGATATCGCTTTGATTTCCAGCGGATGAAGTTTTATGCAGATGGCAGACTGGTGGAGCTCAGTAAGACAGAGCAGAAGCTTTTGCGGATATTGGTTGAAAACCGTGGCATCACTCTCAGCCGGGGCACTCTTGTGGACCGTGTATGGACAGACGGTGCGGAGTATGTGGATGAAAATGCCCTTTCCGTGACGGTAAAGAGACTCAGGGACAAGCTTGGTGCAAAGGATGATATAAAGACTGTGTACGGCAGAGGGTATATGTGGGTGAAAGAAGATGAGTGATATCATGATGGCTGCAGTCACAGCAGCTGTGGTCGCCATGCTGGTGTCAGTGATAGCAGTGGCGGTGATGCACAGAAAACAGCACAGGCTCATGGACAGCATCGAAGAAATGCTGGAGGCTGCAAGGAAGGGAAGCTTTTCAGAGCATGAGTTCGATGAGTCGAGATTTTCTGCACTTGAAAACAGGTTTGCGGATTATCTTTTGACATCGGAGATATCGGCGGAGCGTGTAAAAAGTGAAAAAGATAAGATCAAGACTTTGATAGCCGATATCTCGCATCAGACGAAGACCCCTATCGCAAACATACAGCTGTATTCGGAACTGCTGGATGAGATGGAGCTGCCGCAGTCTGCGAAAGAGTGCACTTTACAGCTCCATGCGCAGACTGAAAAGCTCAGCTTCCTTATAACTTCTCTGGTGAAGCTGTCACGGCTGGAAACCGGGATAGTCGCATTGAATCCGGAGAAAGGGAGCATCGGTCAGCTTGCAGAAGACGTCACTGCGTCATATATGGAAAAAGCCGCTGCAAAGGGTCTGACACTTTCTGCAGTGCTGACAGAAGACTGCACAGGTGTGTTCGACGGGAGATGGACGGCAGAAGCGCTGGGAAACATCATCGACAACGGGATCAAATACACGGACAGCGGCAGCGTGACCGTAAGTGTGAAAAAATACGAGATGTTCGTCTGCATAGAGGTAAGCGATACGGGCATTGGTATAGATGAGCAGGAGATGTCGAAGGTCTTTTCGAGATTCTATCGTGGAAAAGACACACAGGAGCAGGAAGGCGTGGGGATAGGTCTTTATCTTGCCCGGGAAATAATCTCGGCAGAGGGCGGATATATAAAGGTCAGTTCAGCAAAGGGGAAAGGTTCGGTATTCTCAGTATTCCTGCCGGCGGCAGAGCAGAAAGTATCACAGCGCATCAGGAGCAGTGTATGAAATCTTACAGAACTGTTATGATTTGTCTCCTGCTGGAAATAATGTGGAAAGATTGTTTTGATATCATCTGTATGAAAGGGGCAAAAGAACAGCTCTTTCGTACAGATTTTTTTGACCGTTGCACCATGTGGTACGGATGCCTGCAGCGGTGAAAGGAGAAGACATATGGCAATACTCGAAACGGAAAACCTGAAAAAGATATACGGAAGCGGCGCAGGGGAGGTGCGGGCGCTGGACGGCATCGATATGTCGGTCGAAACCGGCGAATTCGTTGCAGTGGTCGGATCTTCGGGATCTGGAAAGTCCACGCTGCTCCACATGCTGGGAGGTCTCGACAGGCCGACGTCAGGCAAAGTGTTCGTGGACGGCAGAGATATATTCTCGCTGAAAGACGAAACGCTGACGATCTTCCGAAGAAGAAAGATAGGTTTCGTTTTTCAGGCATACAATCTCGTGCCGGTACTCAATGTGTATGAGAACATAGTGCTTCCTGTGGAGCTGGACGGCAGAAAGACTGACGACAGATTCATCAGCAGTATAACGGAAACACTTGGTATAAGCGACAAACTTGGAAACCTGCCGGGACAGCTTTCCGGAGGCCAGCAGCAGAGAGTGGCGATAGCAAGAGCTCTGGCGACGAAGCCTGTGATACTGCTGTGCGACGAACCTACCGGAAACCTGGACAGCAGGACGTCGCAGGATGTACTGGGGCTGCTGAAGATAACGAGCCAGCAATATGCCCAGACTATAGTCATGATAACTCACAATGAGGAGATAGCTCAGCTTGCCGATCGTATCATCAGGATAGAGGATGGCAGGATCAGAGATGGCAGACAGGGGGAGTGACATGATGAAAGTGAAAAACAGAAGAGCTGTAAGACGGCTCAGCATCAGATCCTTCAAGGCGGCAGGGAGACGCAACATCACAGCAGCAGTGGCCATAGCGATGACGACAGTGCTGTTCACTGCACTTTTCACGATAATGATGTCGATCAATACGAGCTATGAATCATATACGTTCCGTCAGATCGGAGGGTAT
This sequence comes from uncultured Clostridia bacterium, assembly GCA_934255435.1. Taxonomy (GTDB): domain Bacteria; phylum Bacillota; class Clostridia; order Peptostreptococcales; family Anaerovoracaceae; genus Lentihominibacter. Next base: position 8,441 of record CAKQNZ010000019.1, read on the forward strand.
GCGCATGGAACATTCAAGGATGTGGACAGCGAACAGGCTTCGATGATAGAAAGCTGCCCGAAGGTCAAAGAAGCCGGCAGGCGTATAACCGCCGGAGTCATCACAGATGGCAGCTTTGCGAAAATACCTGCGGAGATAAGTTTCATGGACGACAACAATACGAAATGGAGCTATATAGATCTCATCAAAGGGCATATGCCGGAGGCGGAAGACGAGATCCTCATGGATACTGCAGCACTGGATGCTCTTGGCGTTGAGCCGGAGATCGGTGCCAGGATCAGACTCACATACGATATGCTGGATGTGGACAGCACCATCGGCAGCCGTACAGATACATTCAGACTGGCCGGCTGGTGGGAATATGACGATATATCCCAGGTACATTTCATAAATGTGTCGGAAGACTACGTCAGGAAGGTGGAAAAGGCTGCAGTAAGAGACGGTGCAGACCATTTGCGTGAGGATATCAACGTCATGTTCAGGACGAGCATCGGCATAAAGGAGAATATGCAGAAAGTCGAGGATGATCTCGGTTTCCAGTCTGAGGATCCTGATAAAGATAATTATGTCAGATACGGCGTGAACTGGGGTTATACGGCGTCGCAGGCGGCGGATGATATAGATCCGGAGATGATCGCTGCAGCTATGGCACTGCTGATATTGATAATAATGACAGGGTATCTGATAATATACAATATATTCAGGATCTCGGTCAGCAGCGACATAAGATACTACGGACTGCTGAAAACCATAGGAGTGACGCCACGGCAGCTTCGGAGGATAGTGAGACAGCAGGCTATGATGCTTTGCATAGCAGGGTGTCCCATGGGGCTTGTGATCGGGTATCTGGCAGGACGAATGCTGATGCCGGTGATAATGGCGTCTACATCTCTTGGAGCTTCGTGTACGGATGTGAGCATATCACCTGTGATATTTATCGCAGCTGCATTGTTTTCAATGGTGACGGTATTCATATCATGCGCAAGACCGGCTCGGATGGCATCAAAAGTCTCCCCGGTGGAGGCTGTGAAGTATGCTGATGCTTCGGGTGGACATTATAAAACCTGCAAAATACGGGGGATACGGAGATCGGGAGTTATGAAAGAAGCGGGCCTTGGCCGGATGGCTTTCGCTGATCTGGGTCGCAGCAGGCTGAAAACGCTGGTGGTGATAATGTCGATGGCACTGTCAGTCGTTCTGCTTTCTGTGCTGAGTGCTTTCACAGGAGGTTTCGATATGGAAAAATACCTCAGTAATCAGACGTGTGCAGATTTCATCGTAGGAAAAACAGACTATTTCAGGTTTCAGGCACAAAGCTCCGAGTCGGGGCTTACCGGAGATGAGATCGCTGAGATAAAGGCTGGGACCAAAAGCTCTGTCAGCGGAATGGCATGGTCAATGGATGGTACCGATACTGTGATCTGGCTGCCTGAAAATATCAGGACTTCGGAGGACGATGAGCAGACTTCATATGTAAAGCAGGCACTGCAGAAAGGGGACAGGGAGGATATACCGTGCAGCGATCTGCAGATAGAAGGACTGGACGCCGGACTTTTGCAAAAACTGCAAGTCATAGATGGGGACATAGAGCCGATGAGCGACCCCGGGAAAAATGTCATAGCAGTAACGGCTGAAACTGACGATAACGGGAATGTAATGAACAGAGACAGTCTTCCCAACCTGGGGGATACCGTGACTGTGACTTATATCGATGATGGCTGTTTCATCGACAGCCGGACCGGTGACAAGTCCAGCGAGAACACGCCGGGTGAATATATCGAATACAAGGTAGAGAAAAGTCACGATGTCAGATATACTGTCTGTGCAGTCGTCAGTGTGCCCTACAGCATGTCTTTCAGATACTCGGAGCTTTCATCCATGGGTGCAGTGATAAATTCGGAAAGGCTGAGAACAGACAGCAGTGCAGAGATATTTCCGATGTTCTATATGTTCGATGCTCCCGATCGCAGTGCGGAAGATAATGATGAGACTTTCCTTAAGAAACTTACAGACAGTCCGTCGTCAACATTGATGTATGAGAGCAAGGCTACTGTGAGAGCCGAGTTCGAAGGGTTCAGGAACATGTTCACGCTGCTGGGCGGAGTGCTCTGCGCGATAACCGGACTTGTGGGGATACTCAACTTTTTCAACAGCATCATGACGGGTATCATGAGCAGACGGCGTGAATTCGCGGTGCTGCAGTCGATAGGGATGACCGGAAGACAGCTGAGATCGATGTTGATATATGAGGGTCTGCTGTACGCTGCCGGTGCGATACTGCTGTCTGTTGTGCTCAGCATCATCATAGAACCGCTGGCAGGCAGACTGATGGAAAATGTGTTCTGGTTTTACAGCTACAGTTTCACGATGAAGGGGATATTCATAACGGCGCCGGTGTTTCTGGCGGCAGGCGCAGTGCTTCCGGCGCTGCTTTACAGAGGAATCTCACGCAGGAGCATAATAGACAGGCTGAGGGAATAGATCAAAGACTAATGGATGAGCCGTAAAGCATCAAAAAGTGCAGTACGGCTCTTTTCTTTAAAATATATCGTGATATATATTGCAGTGCGGATCACGATAAAATGGCTGATTTTCGCGATGGTCTGACTATCATAACAGCTATGAAGATCAGCAGTGCAGTAAAAGCAAGACTGATGGGATATGCTGTCATGATCGTAGCGAATGTCCTGTGTGACGGGAACACTGCGAATATCCAGAAGACCCTGACACCACAGACACCTATGACGGTAAGGAGGGCAGGTACAAGTGATTTGCCGAACCCGCGGAGATATCCCGACATGTTTTCATACAGCACACTGAATGTATATGCTGAGAATATGATCACGAGTCTGGTGTATCCGATCTCGATTACCTGAGGGTTGCTGCTGAATATGGAGAGCAGGGCTCTGCCTGACAGCAGTACCAGTATTATGGCAGAAGCTGTGGCAATGGCATCTTCGATGATGCAGATACCAAGGATCCTGCGACATCGTTTCAGCTGCCCGGCGCCGTAGTTCTGTCCGGTGAATGTGGTACATGCCTGGCTGAACGCATTCATTACATAGTAGGCAAGTATCTCGATGTTGAAAGCAGCACTTGATGCTGCTATGACTAAGGTACCGAGACTGTTTATAGCTGACTGGATTATTATGTTCGCTACCGAGAATACAGCACTCTGTATTCCTGCAGGAAGTCCGATCTTTATGATATCACGGAAAATACGGGAACTGAACCGCAGCTCTTTTCTTTTTATGCGGATCACCTGATCTGAACGGATGAGTTTTATCAGAAGCAAAGTGGAGCTTACGACATTGGCGATGACCGTTGCGATGGCTACTCCGTTTACAGTCATATCAAGAACTATTACGAAAAACAGGTTCAGAAGTACATTGAGCACACCTGACATGGCCAGAGCTTTCAGCGGCATCTTCGTTTCTCCGATGCTTCTGAAGATCGCAGCCTCGAAGTTATAGAGCAGTATGGCAGGCATACCAAGCAGGTATATCCTGATATACAGAAGTGCGTAAGGCAGCACATCTTCAGGTACATTCAGAGCATGCAGCAGGTTTCCTATGAAAATCTCACCGAATATCGTCACAAGAAGGCCTCCTGCAATGGACATTATTATGGAAGTATGTACAGCTTTATGTACAGTGTCTTCGTCTTTTCTGCCGATGGCTGTTGCAATCACCACGTTTGAACCAAGGGCGATGCCGATGAAGAAGTAAAGGAGAAGACCTATGATCGGGCTTGTGGCGCCTATGGCAGCCACAGCGATCGTTTTGACGTCTCCTGCAAAGTTGCCGACGATAGCTATATCGGACGCATTGAAAAGCTGTTCAAGTACACCTGTTGCTGCCACAGGCAGAGCATATCGTATTATTTTGTTCCAGACAGGACCGTTCAGCATATCCATCCTGGAACCGGAAGATTCCTGTATTTCTGTAGTTTCCAAATTTATCACCATCCCTTTTATATTTCAGCAAACATCTTATATATGTTTGTTAGTGTGCTTGTTTATGGATCTTTCAGGACCCATAAACAGTATATCACAGACCTGAAAAAGCGGAACAGGAATACATATTTTTTTGATGTACGAAAAATCATGGTTGACAAACTGCACTAAAATAGTATATAATCCTAATTAAGAATTGATATTGATAAGGAGGGGGTATGATAAGAAGAAATACTATCCAGAAAGATATGGTTCTCAGAACTGTTCGCAAGCTGAAGCGACATCTGACGGCTGATGAAGTATATGAACATATAAAAAAAGATCATCCTACGATAGGCAAGGGTACCGTTTACAGAAATCTTGGCATTCTGGCAGAAGAGGGGGCCATAAGGAAGGTCGAGGTGCCTGATGGACCGGACCGTTTCGATTTTACATTAAAGAACCATTACCATGTCAGATGTGTGGAGTGCGGGAACGTATCAGATGTAGATATGGATGAGATACCGCATCTTGAAGAAAAGATACATGATACCCATGGGATGAAGTTCCTTGAATACGATATCTTTTTCAAAGGCATATGTCCGGACTGCAGGAAAGGGAAGGACAGGAATATCAGGCATAATCATGTCAGCAGCTTATAGCGTATAATGATGTGGAAGATAATATAAATCAAAGAAAATGGAGGAAAGAACGATGACAGCAAACAAATATGCAGGAACACAGACAGAAAAAAACTTACAGGAAGCATTTGCAGGTGAATCACAGGCAAGAAATAAATATACATATTTTGCGTCTGTTGCAAAGAAGGAAGGCTATGAACAGATATCAGCATTGTTTCTGAAAACAGCAGACAACGAGAAGGAACATGCCAAGATGTGGTTCAAGGAGCTGGCCGGTATCGGTGATACGAAGGAGAATCTCGCAGCAGCAGCTGAGGGAGAAAATTATGAGTGGACAGATATGTATGAAAGCTTTGCAATAACTGCCGAAGAAGAAGGCTTCACGGAACTGGCTGCAAAATTCAGAGCTGTAGGCGAGATAGAGAAACACCACGAAGAAAGATACCGTGCACTTCTCAACAATATCGAGACAGCGCAGGTGTTCGAAAAGAGCGACGTAAAGGTATGGGAATGTCGCAACTGCGGACATATCGTAGTTGGAACAAAAGCTCCGGGAGTATGTCCGGTATGCGCTCATCCGCAGAGCTATTTTGAAGTACATGCAGAAAACTACTAAAATATGTGAGAAACAGTTAAACTATGATTTGAGAAATTTTTCAGGAGGTATCATAACATGAAATATATATGTGATGTATGTGGCTGGGAATATGATGAAGCACAGGGATATCCGGAAGGCGGTATCGCACCGGGTACGAAATGGGAAGATGTTCCGGAAGATTTTGAATGTCCACTGTGTTCAGTAGGAAAAGATCAGTTCTCGGCAGAATGATTAAATGTAATCAAAAAACGTCAGTGTAAAAGCTGGCGTTTTTGTATGAAATCAAATGAGAAAACTCTGCCAGACATTCATACGATAGGAGAAGAAAAAATTTCTGAAAAAATTAGCACTCACCTCTTGACAGTGCTAACAAAAAGAGTTAACATATAATTGTTCCAAGGGGGACAGGATAAGAAAGACAAATACTCATTGTATTGTCCGGATCGGATAAACGGTCTGGATCTTAAGGAGGGATGACATATGATGATGATGCCTAGAAACAATTTTGGATTCGATTTATTTGACGAAATGTTCAAAGACCCGTTCTTCAGCAGAAGAGAAAACCAGAATGCAGTCATGAAGACTGATATCAGAGAAAAAGACGGAGATTATCTGATGGATATCGATCTTCCGGGATTCTCAAAGGATGACATCAGTGCAGAACTTCACGACGGATATATGACAGTAACGGCTAAGAAAGAAGAGAACAATGACGAGAAGGATGACAAGGGCAACTACATTCACAGAGAGCGTTACTCAGGTTCATGCTCAAGAAGATTTTATGTAGGCGACATCAGTGAAGCTGACATCAAGGCTTCGTTCAAGGACGGCACACTGCATCTTGAGATACCTAAGGAAGAGCCTAAGAAACTGGAGGAACAGAAGAAACTGATTTCCATCGAATAATACAGATCGCAGGAAACGATGATAACTGCCGGGAGCTGAGAATTCCGGCAGACAACGAAGCAGGGCGTGCATATGCATGCCTTGTTTTTTTGTTGCTTGCATACAGAAATCTGATGCAGGTGTGTATTTTCACAGCAGACGGCAGATAATAATCCACAGGAGGAACGACTTATGGATGATATAAATGTGAACAGTAAACAATTTGCAGAGCTTCTGCACGGTGATAAGCCTGTGCTTGCAGATTTCTGGGCACCGTGGTGTGTCCACTGCAGGAAGATAGAGACCATATACATGGACATCGCTGAGGAATATGCAGAGCGTATAGAAACTGTAAAGATAAATGTCGATGAGGAAGTCAGGCTGACACAGCAGGAAAATGTGGATGTGATACCGACGCTGAAGCTTTTCATTGATGGAAAGGAAACAGCAAGGCTCACGGCACCCGGATCGAAGGCGCAGATAGACGCTTTTATCGCATCCGGCCTGGGCAGCAGATGACAGCGTGATATACAGGGAAAGGGGTAGTATGGAAAAGATATATGATATGGTGATCGTCGGAGGCGGTCCCGGCGGTTATACGGCCGCACTTTACGCAGCCAGGTCAGGTCTTGATGCTGTAGTGCTGGAAAAGCTTTCCGCAGGGGGACAGATGGCGCTGTCTCAGCAGCTTGACAATTATCCGGGCTTCGAAGAAGGGATAGAAGGTTTTTTTCTGGCTGAAAAAATGCAGCAGGGGGCGGAGCGTTTTGGTGCAGAAACAAAGATAACTGAGGTCACAGAAATACATCTTGCAGAAGATCCGAAACGGATACTCACAAGTGAAGGCGTGTTTTACAGCAGGACCGTAGTTTTTGCAACGGGTGCAGATCCGAAAAAGCTTGGAATACCAGGAGAAGAAAGGTTTTCAGGAAAAGGCATCAGCTACTGTGCTGTATGCGATAGTATGTTCTGTGAAGACATGACTGCCGTAATCATCGGAGGCGGAGACTCCGCAGCTGCCGATGCAATGCTGCTTTCAAGGATAGCAGAGAAAGTCATACTGATAAATCGTACAGACAGACTCAGTGCCACTAAAATATACCATGCGCCGCTGATGGAAACAGAAAACATAGAGATCATATGGAACTCAGTGGCAGAAGAGTTCATCGGAGACGATAAACTCGAAAGCGTCCGAATAAGAAATTCCCTTACAGGTGAAGAATGCATGATAAGCTGTAACAGAGTATTCATCAGCATAGGCAGGAAACCTGCGACAGAACTGGTAAAGGGGCAGCTGCAGCTTGACAGCAACGGATATATCACAGCAGGCGAAAGCACGGAGACGGATATACCCGGTGCTTTTGCTGTGGGCGATGTAAGGACGAAATCGCTCAGGCAGGTGGTGACAGCAATAGCCGATGGCGCCGTTGCAGTATATTATGCAGAAAAATATCTGACATCGCATTGATAAACAGGTGAGGAACCTTTACAATAGTATCTGTGAACAAAAACATCAGGAGAGATGACATACAGATATGAACAACGACGATATGAAATATATACTGACCATCGACATGGGGACCACTGCTTTCAAGGCAGCGGTATTCGACTGCGACGGCAGAGAAACAGGAAGCACTACAGAGGAGTATCAGATACAGACGCCACGGCCCGGATGGGCGGAAATGGATCCTGAAAAGTATACAGAGCTTTTCAAAGCAGCTGTTTCCGGGGCTGTAAAGAATGCCGGGATATCCAGGAAGGATATACTGACTCTGGGGATATCCTGCCAGGGCGAGACAAGTGTTTTTCTCGACAGTGACAGCAGACCGCTGAGACCGGCGATAATCTGGTGCGACACCAGGGCTCTGCAGGAGGCTAAGGAGATAGTGGACGCCTTTGGCAGCACAACGATCCAGCATCATACAGGACAAGTAGGCTGCGACGCTTTGTGGCCGGGCGCCAAGCTCATATGGCTCAGAAAGAACGAGCCTGAGATCTTCAACAATATCTCACATATACTGCAGCTCAACGGATATTTTGCATATCTTCTTACAGGTAAGATGGCTGAGGACGATTCAATGCTGGGAAGCTCCATCTACTGGAATATCAGGACGAGACAGTACTGGGACGAAATGCTGGAGTATATAGGCATAACAAAGGCACAGCTTCCGCAGATAGTGAGACCCGGTTCCATCGTAGGGCAGATAACGAAAGAGGCCGCAGCAAAGTTCGGTCTGCCGGAAACTATGACCGTGAACATCGGAGGCAGCGACCTTGCCTGCGGACCGGTGGGGACAGGTGCGATACATCCAGGCTGTTTTTCGGACAGTACAGGCTCATCACTGTGCACGATGGCCATGGCGGATCATATCGTCCTGGATCCGGCAAAACAGATGCCCTGCTACTGCAGTGTTCTGGAAGACATATACATGGTACATGCGTACTCCACAGGCGGTATGTATATGAAATGGTTCAGAGACACTTTCGGCGAGATGGAGCTCATCAGAGAAGGAGATGGAGGCATGAACGCCTTCGATCAGCTGGACATTATGGCTGACAGTGTGCCGGCAGGTTCAGAGGGACTGATCGCACTGCCGCATCTTCAGGGCTCGGGTCCTCCGGATCTTGACGCCAGTGCGAGAGCCTGCTTTTTTGGCATGACGATAGCACACAGCAAGGAGCATTTCGTGCGGGCTATCATGGAGAGCGTGGTGATGGTACTGTGCAGGATCATAGAAACAACAGAATCCATGGGGATCAGTGTTGACCGCATAATCAGTTTCGGAGGGGGAGCACTGAGTCCGGTATGGTGTCAGATGAAGGCAGACGCTACAGGCAGGGATGTTGTTACGACTAAAAGCAACAAAAGTGCAGGATGTCTCGGGGCAGGTATACTGGCAGGCGTTGCCTGCGGTATATGGGATTCTCCTGAGGAAGCCTGTGAAAAGATAATAAAAGAGGACAGGATATATCATCCTGATCCTGAAAAGAAGCAGGTGTATGATGAACTGCTTGCGAAGTATAAGAAACTCATGGAATGTCTCGGTCCGGTATTCGGATGAGAAGGTGCATGAGATATTACAAAAGCCTGAGGACCGGTCAGTTGTTGACCCGTTCTCAGGCTTTTATAGTATCATTGTTATGTTATGCTTATATCCTCAAGATCTCCAGTAAGGGAATCAAGAACCTTGTATTTTTTTTCGTCCAGCTCTGTATTGTGGAACTCGAACAGATAAAGTGGTTTGTACATGCGTTCCGTGACATGCTCCTCGAGGACAGGAGGGGCGCTCATTATACGGAATTTGCGCTGTACGCCTGTTTTGTTGTATTCCCATGTCTGCTCAAGTGCCTGATCTTCAGTCAGTTTGTCCTGAAGTACGCACTGAGCGGGGACATCTGACAGCTCCCAGGAAGGGAGCATGGCCAGTTTGCCGGGTGTCATGGCTATCTCGTCGAACCCGGCGTAATATCCTGCGTAGCGGGTAGTCTTTTTTGTGACTCTGATGGCTATCCGAAACTGGAATATCCAGCAAAGGCTGTAGAGTGTATTTACATGGTGCACCTTGATATTCTCGAGACGTTTCGATCTTGTCATACGTTTCAGGAACATCTCTGGCGTGTAGCGGACTCCTTTTATGACTTTTATCTCTGACATATCATGCATATACCTGTTCTGAACTGCTGCTGCATCCGTCTGTCACAGCTCTGAACTGATCTGCGCTGATCTGTACACCTGACTTTACAACGGATATCTCAGATGCAGCAGGAGCACCAGCTTTTTCTGACGGATCGTCGAAGCTCTTTGCATAATAGAAGAGGTCTATGACATCCTGGGGAGGTTTCCTGGTCAGTTTGCTGACTACTATATATGCAACTGTTGCCAGCACCAGAGCTGCAAAGAATGTATGTATGTTAGTCCTGTCCTGCAGCAGATAGTACCATCCGAATCCTGTGATGGAGCCAACTACCATTGCAGCTATGGCGCCACCTTTGGTGCCGTTTTTCCAGTAGAGGCCGCCGATGATACATGGTATGAATGCCGGTGAAAGTACTGACCATGCTATCCATGTCAGCTGGTAAACGCCTACCGAAAACAGCGGTATGAAACACATAGCACATGCCACAAGTCCCAGGAAATATGTAGACCATCTTGTTATCTTCATCTTTGATTCTTCGCTTGCCTGAGGTCTTGCCATGGTGAGCAGGTCGTTGCCCACAGATGAACCTATTACCAGCAGCAGAGCGCTTGCTGTCGACATTATCGCCGCAGTGGCACCTGCCAGTATAAGTCCTGCAAGGACAGGAGGTAGATTGGAAAGCGCCAGCATCGGCATGATGTATTCAGCGCTTCCGCCGGGAAGCATGGAGATATCAGGATATGCCACACGTCCTACCATACCGAGGATATATACTCCGAAAGAAAGTACGAATCCGAATGCAGCTCCTATCATAGGAACCAGCTTTATAGACTTTTCATCTTTTATAGCCACTGTCTTGATGATGAGGTGAGGCTGACCCATATATCCGATGAAGTATACGAGGGCGATACCTGCTATCATCAGCGGAGCTCCTTTGAGGTAATAATCCTCGCCCCATAATGTGGCAAGACCGTCGTTGATCTGTATGAGTCCCTGGTTCATGCCGGAAAGTCCACCGACATTGGAGATACATACAGGTATGAGTATGAAAAGACCGATTATCATCAGTATCGACTGTACGAAATCCGTGTACGCTACAGAGAGATAACCACCTGCGCCTGTATATATGAGTATCGCAATAGCACCAAGGATCAGCGACAGTGTATAGTTGAGCCCTGTGATACACGCTACCAGCACGCCCATAGCCATGAATTCGACAAGAAGCGAGATTATCATTGCGACTATCAGGATTATTACTGACAGGCAGCGCACTCCATTGCTGTTGTAGCGATGGCCGAAGAATTCAGGAATAGTGAGTGCCTGAGCTTTCTCGGTGTATTTACGCATCCTTCTGGCGATGATGCCGAAGTTGAGGATAGGTCCGAAAACATCTCCGGGGGCAGCCCAGAGCGATGATGCGCCAGCTTCCCAGCCGTACTGGGGACCAGCTATGTACATACCACCGCCAAGAGAACTGGAACCGTGTGCCAGAGCAGTTATCCATGGTCCCATGGATCTGCCGCCTACGAACCAGTCTTCGGAGCTTTTTACTTTCTTTGCAGCCCACAGGCCTACTATCATGATCACTGCAATGTAGATGATCAGCATTATCGGAACTATCAGAGGAATGTCAAACCCCAGTGCCTGTTCCAGTGTGTTTCTTGTCATACGTCTGTTCCTCCTTCTGTGCCGATGCGCCTACAGTCTCCAGAGTCCTCTGGCGAATGTAACTGTAGCTGCTACAGCGATGGAAACAGTGCCGATGATGAGTGCGCCGGTGCTTACCGGAAAATCGAAAAACCATGATAAAGTATTCATTTATATAATGTCCTCCATTGAATATTATTTACTCAGCCGCCTTCACTCGTTTGTCTCTGTATCAGTTTATCGAGATAAAGCGGCGACGTCCTTAAGTATAATATCACATTTCTTACAAAAGTGGTAGTGATAATTGTAAAAAAAATTGACGGATTTTGTTTTTTTTATGTATAATATAGGTTGTGCAACTAACAAAGCCAGAAAACTTTGTGTTTGCCAATCAAATTTCTGGAGGCAGAAGATATATGTATGATGTAATTGTAGTGGGGGCCGGAGTTGTAGGCTGCAGTACTGCAAGAGAGCTCTCAAGATATAAACTGGATGTGCTGGTGCTGGAGAAGGGGCACGATATATGCGCCGGAGCCAGCAAAGCCAATTCCGGTATGATACATGCCGGATACGATCCGATCCCGGGAACGAATGAAGCAAAGTTCAACGCACCGGGAAGCCGCATGATGTACGAGATATGCGATGAGCTGGATGTGCCATATGAAAAGAGCGGCACTACAGTATTCGCAACAGACGAAAGCGGCATGAAGG
>CAKQNZ010000020.1 GCA_934255435.1 uncultured Clostridia bacterium
TGTCAACGCAGGAAGTTCTGCATGATTCTTTTCTGAATACTCCTCGAAGATTTCTCCCACCTTACGCTGTTCCCAAGCTTTGGCAAATGCTTTGAAATGTTGAAACTTGTCGTATAATATATCATATCATATATTTTAGTTTTATGAAAAAGGACATATACAGTCTATAAACTCAGTGTATAATATATATAGAAACCGTTTCATGAATGTTTGCTTTGTTGCAGGTAAAAGGTATGATGGTACAATCTTGAGAAGATTTGTTGTAAAAGTTACTATAAGAATGTACAGAAAGTGGAAAATAAAAATAGGAGGCGGATATGGACAGAGATCCGTTTAAGGAATATTTGAAGGAGTCTGAGCCGGACAAGGCATATAAAGGCTATGCCTGGAGTACAGCGATAGGGCTGCAGGCGGTTGACAGACTCAAACCGTCTGAATATTTGATAGATATTGCCATTCAGAATATCGAAGGCAAGATCACGATGAAGGAAGCACGAGAGCTTATCGACAGCTATTATGAAGAAAGGCCGGTGCATTCATCTGTTGATGAACGTACCAAGGAGGCAGATAAGGTTTCTTCACGTATTGCGGAGATACTTTCGGAAACGGCGTTTTCATTTTCTCCGAATGAGTATATTGCTATCCACCGCAGGCTTTTTGATGGGATCTATAACCATGCCGGAAAGATCAGAGAATATAACATCATGAAGAAAGAATGGGTGCTTGGCGGTGCGACTGTTATATATGGAAGTGCTTCGGAACTGAGGGCAACGCTTGAATATGATTTTTCGCAGGAAAAAGAATTTAGCTATAAAGGACTTTCAATGGATGAGGTCATACACCATTTTGCTGTATTCATTTCAAGGTTATGGCAGATCCATATTTTCGGAGAAGGCAATACGAGAACAACTGCAGTGTTCTTTATCAAATATGTGAGGACACTTGGTTTTTCTGCAACCAATGATATTTTTGCAGAAAATGCCTGGTATTTCAGAAATGCACTCGTTCGAGCGAATTATACGGATTTACAGAGAGGTATACATGAAACTACAGAATATCTTGAAATATTTCTCAGAAATCTGCTTTTGGACGAAAAACACGAACTCCACAACCGGTATCTTCACATAAGTGGACTTCTGGATGAACAAAAAGTGGATATTGAAAGTGGAAAAGTGGATATTGAAAGTGGAAAAGTGGATATTCAGAATAAAAAAGTGGACATTGAAAGAATTCTTTTGCGGAATGGGGGCAGTTTTTCTGCAAAAACGATCGCACATATACGTAGGCTTTTTGAGAGGTATGGCCTTGATGGAATATTCGGCAGGAGTGCTGTCATGGAGCTTTTGGGATTGAAAAGTTCAGGTGCGTCCAGGCTGCTTTCTAATTTAGTTCAGGCAGATATAATAGAGCCGGTGTCTGGTCATGGGAAAGGAAAATATAAATTCAGAGGTTGATGTATAAAGTGGATCATGATCAGATGAGAAAATACTTTACAAATGGTGGAGATGCATCAGAAGCAAATTATTAATAGTACAGTAAGAGTTATTATGTTGGAATAAATATAACCTTGGACTGGGGTTTAGAGATAATAAAATGAAAGAGGTGATAGATAGAATGTATATTAAAACATTAACACTTCAAAATTTTAAAGGTTTTGATAATATTGAATTGGATTTTCATCCGGATCTGAGTGTTATCGTAGGTGCGAATGGATCAGGCAAAACATCTGTTATGGAGGGCGCTGCGATTGCTTTGAGTGCCATGTTCGTAAAAATGGATGGCTTGTCGGGACGGCGTATTGATAAAAGCCAGGCTCATCTGAAGGCTTTTGAAATGGGAAGTACCAAAGATGTGCAGCCACAGTATCCGGTAACAGTTAAAGCATCAGCGGTGCTGAATTCAGGGATAATTGAATGGTCCAGAAGTCTGAATAAATCTACAGGAAGTACAACTGTTGGAGATGCAAAGGAAATGATCGAATTGGGAATCAGATTTCAGGAGCATCTGAGACAGGGCGATAAAGAGCTCATTCTGCCTGTCATCGCTTATTATGGGACCGGAAGACTGTGGGATTACCATAGAGAAAAGCAAAGTGATGTTTTTGAGTCTAATAATCGTATAAATGGATATGTGGACTGTGTAGATGGAACTGCGAATATAAAACTTATGATGAACTGGTTTTTAAAAATGACTGTTCAAAAATACCAGAATCCAGGAACTTGGGCTGGACAGTCTTCCTGAACTGGAGGCAGTGTATTCTGCGATGGAAACCTGCTATCGTAAAATTACCGGGCATGATAATGTAAAAATGCAATATAACATGGGTACAAAAGAACTGGAAATCGCATACAGGGATGATTCAGGTAAGTTGATGCGCATTCCTGTCAATCAGTTGAGTGACGGATACAAAAGCACGATCAGTCTCGTGGCAGATATTGCTTATCGTATGGCAGTTCTGAACCCTCAGCTTTTGGGTGATGTATGCAAGGAAACAGATGGCATCGTGTTGATCGATGAAGTAGATCTGCATTTACATCCGAAATGGCAGCAGAGTATCATAGGTGATCTGACAGAAATTTTCCCTAAAGTTCAGTTTATCGTAAGTACACATGCACCGGAAGTCATCAATTCAGTATCCAGAGAAAATGTAATAGTGCTGGAAAACAATCAGGCTGTTTCGGCACCGGCAGAAACTTATGGGAAAGATGACAATGGAATTTTACGGACTATCATGCACGTGAAAGAACGCCCAAATGAGATCGTGCAGAAATTCGATGATTTTTATGATCTGCTTAAAAAGGGAAAATATATCGAGGCAGGAGAAGTTTTGGATGATCTTGAGAATATTTTAGATGATGATCCGGATCTGGCTTCAATGCGAGTTCAGCTTGATTTAGAGCAGCTTTGAGGGTAAAAGATATGATAAAGATAACAAAAGGACAAGAACCTAGAGAATTGCTTCAATACAGACGTCAGGAAGTTGCTTCTTATGCAGATATGGACAAAGGCGTAAAAGATAAAGTACTTCACAGTCTTCTTTCTGAACAGGGACATTTATGTGCTTATTGCATGAGTCAGATTGATGGTAATACTGGAAAGCATAGAGCGACGATAGAACATTGCATTTCTCAGGCGGAAACATCAGAATCAGAGCGATTGAATTACAAAAACATGGTTGCCGTTTGCTGGGGAAACAGGGATGCTCATGATAATAATGATAAAACCTGTGATGCTAATCGAGGGAGCTTAGTCCCGGCTAAGCAGGATATGAAAGTGATCGATGTTTTCGATGACAGGACTTTAAAAGATATAAAGTATTCTACTGATGGGACTATTTATTCTGACGATCCAGATGTAGAAGAAGATCTGAATTTGAGATTGAATTTGAACTGCGAGGCTCGTCAGCTACGGAAGTGCAGGTTAGATGCATTACATACGGTGCAGAATTAACAGGGATTATCCAAACAGGACTGCTCCCCAAAAGTATTTACAGGATCTTCTGGATCATTATACAAAGTCTCGGGGAAAAAAGCTTCCGTATAGCGGGATCATTATCGACTGGTTAAGCAGAAAAGTATAGATTTGGTTTATTAACCTGGTTGCATTGTTATTAGGTACTTAATATAAAACAGCGATTTTGCAGTAAAGACTGAATTTTACAAAGATGATATGGTATCGCAGCCGGGGCAGAGGATCCCCGGTTTTTTCTTTTATTTGGGACTTATGGCTTGACGCCTGATGATGCTACATTCAGAATCATTAAGATTTGGTTCAGGAAATATTAATGATTCTGCCGGATAATGTAGGTATACGATAAGAATATGGACAAAAATGAAAGGGTGTGGTTTTTTGATAGAGCAGGGGGAAAGATGCAGGAGCCTTATATCTGACAGTGAAATGCAGTATGCTGACGACCGCAAAGCACACAGGCTGAATGACCGGCATGTCACACTGCTCAAAAGAATTTCTGTAGCACTGATAATACTTTTTTGTGTAGTGGTGACGGTGGTTCTTCTGAAGGCTTACTTCGAAGGAAAATTCGATTCAACAGAATCACTTCGGAAATACATAGAAGGGTATGGGATATTTGCACCTGTAGTCCTGACACTGATACAGGCTGCGCAGGTAGTCATACCTGTACTGCCGGGGTTCCTGGGCTGTGCTGTAGGTGCGGTGATGTTCGGCAGCGTAGGAGGATTCCTGTGTAATTACATAGGAATATCAGGAGGTTCGATCATTGCATTCCTGCTGGCAAGACGCTACGGGACGGCAATAGTGAAGGGAATGTTTTCCGAGGAAAAGTATGAAAAATGGTCAAACTTTGCAGCGAAAAGCAAATCATATACAGCAATACTGTTTGCAGGAATGGTACTGCCGCTTTTTCCGGATGACTTTTTCTGTTATTTTACAGGTCTGACGAAAATGTCTGTGAAAAAGTTCGTTATCATCATAGTCCTGGGCAAACCATGGTGCATACTGGCATACAGTATATTTTTCGCAGCGGTTTCATAATTACATGTGTATTGAGGGGAATAAAAAATGGAAGAAAAGAAATTTATAGGATTTTACAATTATACTGTCATACTGACTTACATAGGGATGATAACAGGGCTTTTTGGAATAACTCTCGTTATGAACGAGGCGTTTTACGGGGCTGCGCTGGCACTTATGATATCAGGACTTTGTGATATGTTCGACGGCGCCATAGCATCAACAAAAGAACGCAGTGAAAGTGAGAAGCATTTCGGCATACAGATAGATTCGCTGAGCGATCTGATATGTTTCGGTGTGCTTCCTGGTTTTTTCCTGTACAAATCATGCGGTGAGACAAAGCTGAGTCTCGTGATCTCATGCTTTTACATACTCTGCGCCCTCGTGAGACTGGCATATTTCAATGTAATGGAAACGGAAAGACAGAGCGTGGAAAGCGGCAGGAGAAAAGTATATCAGGGTCTTCCGGTGACTGCCATCGCACTGATACTGCCTGCGATGCTTATCATCGACAACATCGCTCCGATCGATCTTATAACGGTGTTCAGGTTAGTCATGTGCGTGACGGCGATAGCTTTTATCATACAGGTGAAGATAAAAAAACCTGGCAGGGCAGGCAAAGTCATTCTCATACTTGCCGGTGCTGCTGAATTTGCTGTGCTGCTGGCAACGGGGGCAGGTCTGATATGAAGAAAGAAAGTCTGTTCATAAGGTTTGCATACGGCACATGCGTCGGACGTATCATGCTGAAACTCCTTGTAAATCCCAGGGTATCAGCTTTTATGGGCAAGCTGCTGGATTCAGGGATATCCAGGCCGCTGATAAATTTTTACATAAAAAAGTACAATATGGATATGCGGGAATATGTGCGAAAAGACTATACTTCTTTCAATGATTTTTTCATAAGAGAAAGAACCTGTGATATGATAAGAAGAGACTTTGATGATGAGCTGATAAGTCCCTGCGACGGCATGCTCAGTATATATGACATAGACGAAAATTCACGCTACAGGATAAAAAATATCAGCTACAGTCTGGAAGAACTTGTCGGAGACAGACGTGAAGCCCGCAGGTTCCGTGGCGGTATATGCATGATATTCAGGCTGGCGCCTTACAATTACCATCGGTACTGTTATACGGACAGCGGCAGGATAGTAAGGCGAGTCAGGATACCGGGGATACTTCATTGTGTCAGACCAGCAGCGTATGAAAGGTATCCGGTTTTCATACAGAACACCAGAGAGTATGTCATACAGGAAAGCGATCACTTTGAGCGACTGATACAGATGGAGATAGGTGCGCTGCTTGTTGGCCGTATCTGTAATTATAACAAATCCATGTTTGTTGCAAAGGGTGAAGAAAAGGGATATTTTGAATTTGGCGGTTCTACCGTTATGATGATTTTCACAAAAGATGCCGTGGAACCTGACGAACGATTTGCTGTATGTGCAGGAACAGGTGAAGAGACTGCCGTGCGGCAGGGTGAAAGGATCGGAAGCATACCGCTGTAAGGAGGACATTATGAGCAAAGCGAATATACTGATAATCGAAGATGATGAAGATATCAGAGAGGGTGTGCGTATCCTCCTTGAAAGCGAGGATTACAGTGTCGAAGAGGCGGGAAACGGCAGTGATGGCCTTGCGATGCTGGACGAAGATACAGATCTGGTGATACTTGATATCATGATGCCGGGTATGTCGGGACTGAGGACATGTGAAGAACTCAGAAAGACCTCGTTCGTGCCGGTGCTTTTCCTTACGGCAAAGGCTCAGGAATCAGACAAGCTGATAGGACTTATGGCAGGTGGCGATGACTATCTGACGAAACCATTTTCATATTCGGAACTCCTCAGCCGTGTAAAAGCTCTGGTAAGACGCTATCAGGTGTATCAGGGCAAGGCTGGTGCTGCAGCGGGCAGCAGCTACATAGAATATTCAGGGATAAAGCTGCATGAAGAGTTCAATGAGGTGTATGCATATGGAGAAGAGAAGTCGCTTTCCGATATGGAATACCGTATACTCAGACTTATGATGCAGAATCCAGGCAGAGTGTTTTCAGCGCAGATGCTGTATGAAAAAATATGGAACGAGCCGTACTTTTACAACTGCAACAGTACAGTCATGGTGCATATAAGGAAACTCAGGCTGAAGATAGAGAATGACCCTCATGAGCCGGAAGTTATCAAAACCGTGTGGGGGAGGGGGTACAAATTTGAAAAGCGGTAGAGACAGGAAACATTCCATATATTTAGAACTTCTTAGGCTGATCATTTTTGCTGTGGTGGTTTCAGGGATTTTTTTTGTTGCGATCTTTTTTGGCGGCGAGACTCTGCTGGATAAATATTATATCAATTCGAAATGGGCGGAGTCACTGGATATAAAGTACATAGATTCTCTTCAGGAAACTGTGGATGATGAAAAGCTTTCAACTACAGATGATGACAGGATCTCGGAGTGGGTGGATGAAAACAGGATAACATTTCTTCAGATATACCGCAATGGAGTGCTGGTGTATGATTCATCACTTACAGATATGAGTGTGCTTGGTGATGAAGCCAGTATGACTTATAACTGGGAGCCTTTTTATACCGTGAAATTCAAGGATGGTAATGCACAGGTGTCTGTCTACGGGTCGTATAAATACAGAGTCTATTATTATCTGATGGCTGCGGAGCTCATCGTTTCATTCATATTGTTTCTGGTGGTCATGATGCTGGGGATACGAAAGAAGATGGATTACATTAAAAAGCTGTCAGATGAGATAGAGCTCCTTGAAGGTGGTGATCTGGATTACAGTATAACCGTAGAGGGGCGTGATGAGCTGGCTCTGCTGGCGGAAGGCGTGGATTCCATGAGGAAAGCATTCAGGTCACAGCTTGCCCGTGAGAAACTGATGATGGACGAGAACCGGCATGTTGTTACAGAGATGTCTCATGATCTCAGGACTCCGCTGACGTCCATAATGCTTTATGCGGATATCCTCAAAGCGGGAAAATACAAAAATGAGCAGCAGAAAAACGAATATATCGGAAGGATAAGCGACAAGACGACAAAAATGAAAAATCTTCTTGAGAATCTTTTCAAGTATCTTGTTGTATATGACGAAGAAGATATAGAGCTGGAAAAACCGCAGCTTCCGAAAAAACTTCTCTTCGATGTGATATCGGAAACCTGCGGGTATCTGGAGCACAATGGATTCACTGCAGAACTGGAGCTGGAGTGGCCTGTGAGAAAGATCGCTGTGAACATGGAGTATATCATGCGGATATTCGACAATATATCGTCGAACCTTATGAAGTATGCGGATACATCATATCCTGTAGTCATTACTTCTGCAGGCACATCAGATAGTATGGAGATAAGGATCACCAATGTATGCAGCAGGTGTGAGGAAACAGAAGAAAGCAGCGGGATAGGTATACGCAGCATAGAGAACATGATGAGCAGGATGGACGGATACTGCAGAGTCGAAAACGATGACAGGAATTTCAGTATATGCCTTGGATTCAGGTTCTGCGACAGTCTGTGATATGTATATGAACTGTTGTACTTGTCCCTTCTCCATGATATAATCAGTAAGATCACAAAACGAAAGCAAGGAGCATCAGAACATGATAACAGGTAAACAGAGAAGCTATCTCAAAAAGCTGGCGCATAATATAGAGCCTACTGTATATATGGGCAAATCAGGACTTACAGACAACATAAGACAGGAACTGCTGACTGGATTCGAATGCAGAGAGCTTGTAAAAGTCAAGCTGCAGGAAAGCTGCATCATGGACCCTAAAGAGGTCGCAAACCAGCTGGCTGAGGAACTGGGTGCTGAGTTTGTCCAGGCGATAGGACGCAAATTCGTACTGTACAAAGAATCAAAAGACAACAAGACGATAGAGCTGCCTCGTAAATAAAAGAGGAGCAGTGATACTTTTATCAGGAGCATCAGCCCCGGCCGTGCGATATATGCACGGACTGGGGTTTTTCTTTTTTTGATAACAAAAGGTTTGCTGCAGAAAATCATATAATGCATTAAAAAACGAGTATATTGCGGGAACGGAAGTATAGGTAAGTGGGCTTTGACAAGTGAAAACAGGCGCTGATGGGATCTTACACATTACAGGTCAGTTGTGATGAGTTATCCTGAAGTTAGTTATCGCAAAATATATTGTTAATTCTTAATCAAAAGAAAATTCAAAAAATATCTTGACTTGGTTAGAATACAGGAGTAATATAGGCTCATAAAAATTATAAAGGCGCATATGATTTTTATGTATCTCGATCTGAATCAGTGGTCGGTAATATGGTCCGGTATAAATCCGAAATGATTTGTGTTATATTTCATACTCTTTTGCGGACCATAAATATACTTTTTCAGATCGCATCAAGTATGTATGCATATGAACAGTATGCATCAGAGAAAAGGAGGTTGTTATGACAGACGAAAGAAAAGTCAACGCTTCAAACGAAACAAATGAACTGAAACGTGGTATCAAAGGCTGGCAGGTTGCTTTCATCGGTATAGGTGGTGTAATCGGTTCCTGTTACTTCCTCGGTATAGGAGCATGCCTTTCAAGCATGGGTCCGGGAGTTCTGGTCGCATTCGCTGTTACAGGCATCATCGTTTACGGCACTATGATTTCTTATTCTGAGTTGCTTGTAAATGTTCCGAGAACAGGATCTTTTGTGGCGTATACAAGTGAATTCCTTACACCGACCATATCCACCGGATTCGGATGGGCATTCTGGTTCAACTGGGTATGTTACGTTCCATCTGAGGCGATAGCAGTTTCTACAGTACTGACATCGTTGATGGGAACGGATAGCGTGGTTACATATGTTTCCATCGCACTGGGTGCAATGGCTGCAATAACCGTGATCAACTTGTGTGCAGTTGATATCTTCGCCAAGATCGAAGCAGGACTTGCAATAACGAAAGTTATCGTTATCATGGTATTCGTAGTCGCCGCATTCGGTATATGGGTAGGTCTCTGGGGACAGAGTGACCAGTACACAGGTTTCCTGGCAGGCGTCGTGAATTTCGGAGATGCTACGATGACATTTGGACAGAAGGTATTCCCTCTGGGCATCATGGCTGTACTTGTAAACATGACAGTTGTTCTGGTTACATTCCAGGGTACAGAGATCGTTGGCCTCGCTGCAGCAGAATCGCAGAATCCTGAGGAATCAGTACCTAAGGCATGCAAGAGCGTTACATATCGTATAGCACTGCTTTACATACTGCCGCTTATCCTTGTTATCCTGGTTTATCCTTATGAACTGGCAAGCGATGCAAATCCGGTATTCGCAGATATCATGAACTACTACGGCATAGGCTGGCTCGGATTCGTATTCTCGGCAGTAGTGCTGGTTGCAGCATTCAGCTGTGCAAATACTGGCTTCTACGGAACAGTAAGATGTATGTTCGGACTTTCCATCGAAGGTCTTGCACCTAAGTTCCTCAGTAAGGTAACCAAGTCAGGTAATCCGAGAGCTGCTGTATTATGGACATTGGGATTCATGTGGGTAGTACTTCTCCTTGGTCTCATTTCACAGGTTACGGGGTATCTGGAAAACCTGTATACAAGCCTGCTGTCGCTGTCAGGATTCACAGGAACACTGGCATGGGTAGGAATAATCCTGTCGCATATATCACTCAGAAAAAAACTCAGGAAGAACGGATATGACCCTGAGACGTGCCTTAAAGCAAGAGTAAAGAAAGGGCAGACATGGGTACCGTATTTCGCAGTAATAGCACAGCTGATATGTCTGATAATGCTGGTATTCGAGGACGTGATGATATTTATGATTGCATGTGCGGCTATAATTCTTCCTATGATAGGATATCAGATTGCCAAGAAGACAGGTCATCTCAGAGATTCTTCAGAGATAGCATCGACAAACGAGACTACCTTCGAAGAACTGTTCCCTCCACGCAATAAATAAATAATTTCAGGACCGGTGTGTTTACGGTACTGAAAAGCACACAGAAAAGAGCATCTGCATAGTATGTCCTCCAGGATACAGGATATACGGCAGATGCTCTTTATCTATGTACCGATATGATCGCTCTGATAAAAAAAGCGTGCAAGACGAAATCTTTGATTCCTTTGCACAAATGTTGATGCTGTGCAGCAGTCTTTTGCCTGCTGTTTTTTTGCATGGAATATCGTGCCTGAGGGTGTTTATTCGATGAACTGTTTTGTCCTTTATATAACAGAAAAAAACGAGTTTTCTGTCATAAGAGTCGTGTTTTATCAAGTTATTTTAAAACAGCATGAAATCATTTAACTGTTGCAATACAAGGGTTTTGTATAGTTGTTGTCGAATCGTCAAGTACACCTTGATGTTTCGCAAATTGTCAGAAATAACAGTGATTGTTATAATAATGCCAAGCAACATTATGTTGGATATATGTACATATAGAGTCAGTTAATACAAACAAAACTATCAAAGTGGAAAAAGTTATTATTCGGTTCATAATTCTGAAAAAGAAAAAAAGGAAGACACGTTATTTTTAGGAGGAAAAGGAAAATGGACACGAAAACAATCAAGCGACCGAACTTTATACAAGCGATACTGGTTCTTGGCGTTATCGTAGCGATACTGATGCTCAGTATCACTGTATGGGATGTTACAATTCAGATAGCACTTCTTGTTTCAATAATAATCGCATCATGTTTTGCATTATATCTTGGGTTCAAATGGGATGATATCCAGAAAATGATGATGGACGGCGTAATGAGTATGCTTATAGCAACCTTTATACTGATGCTTATAGGTGCTGTAATAGCTACATGGATCGCATCAGGAACGATACTGTATATAATCTATCTTGGACTCAAACTCATAAACCCTAAACTGTTCCTGGTATGCGCATGCCTGGCTGCTTCATTCATGTCCATCGCATGCGGAAGCTCATGGTCATCGGCAGGTACTGTAGGTATAGCATTCATGGGTATCGGTGCAGGTCTCGGTATCAACCCAGCAATGACTGCAGGTGCGATCATCTCAGGTGCATATTTCGGAAACAAACAGTCACCGTTCTCTGATACTACAAACCTGGCGTCAGCAATGTCCGGAACAACACTGTTCGAGCATATAGGCTCGATGCTGTGGACTACTACTCCGTCGTATATAATAACGCTGGCACTTTACACAGTACTTGGATTCAGTGCTCATGGAGGCGGTGATGTAGACGCATCCACAGCAAATCTCTATCTGGAGAATCTGGCAAAACACTTCAATCTTTCACCTGTATGCCTGATACCGGTAGTTGTACTGATCGTAGTTGTTATCAAGAAGGCTCCGGCTATCCCGGGACTGCTGATAAATATAGCAGTGCTGCTGGCAGGCGTGGTGGTACTTGGAATGGAACCACACGTACCGATACTGATAAATATAGGGATCGTTATATGCTATGGCGTTTTCCTGCGCATACCATGGGATGAACTGATAACAGGCATGCACAGCTCTGTGGCGGAATCCGTTGGCGTATTCCTGACGATACTCATGGTCGGCGTAGTTGTGGGCACATGGACTATGTGCGGTACTGTACCGATGATAATATATTATGGACTTATGATATTTTCACCGAAGTGGTTCCTTGTATCTATAATGCTGCTGTGTTTCATAATGGCTTTCGTGACAGGGTCATCGTGGACTACTGCGGGTACTCTCGGCGTGGCGTTCATGGGTGTAGGTATAAGTCTTGGTATACCAGCAGGTCTCACAGCAGGCTGTATACTTTCGGGGGCTCTCTGCGGTGATCTGCAGTCGCCATTTGGAGCTGCAACCAACCTTACAGCATCAGTTGCCAGAGTGGATCTGTACGATACGCTGCGTTCGCTGATGTATATAACAGTGCCCTCCATCATCGGATGCGGAATCATCTTTACTGTGATGGGGGCTGGATACGGCAGCTCATCTGCAGACAGGTCTCAGGTCATGGAGATCATGAAGGGACTTTCAGCTGATTTTCATTTCAGTCCGGTGCTGATACTTCCGGTGGTGCTTTTGCTTGTGATGATATTCATGAAGGTACCTACAGTGCCGACGCTGATAACCGCATCCGTATGCGGAGTGGTGCTGTCCATAGTATGCCAGGGTGAGGCGCTGAAAGACAGTCTGAGGTCGATGTATTCAGGTTATGTTTCGGAAACAGGCGTGAGTCTGCTGGATACGCTGCTGACAAGGGGCGGGCTGATGTCCATGGCTTCTACGATACTGCTGATAATAATGGCTCTGGCGCTGGCGGGATGTCTTGAGTGTACAGGTATAATGAATGCTGTTACAGAAAAGATAAGCAGTCTGCTGAAAGGTCGTTTCTCGTTGATAATGACGTCGTACATAATGGGTACGCTGCTGAGTTTCTTCTCATCTGACTGTCATATGGCAATAGTGCTTTCATCAAATGCACTGGGCAGCAGATATGATGAGACGGGTATAGATAAATGCGTGCTGGCAAGGACGGTGCATGACGGGGCGACAGGACTTGCGCCGCTGGTGCCCTGGACGACAGCAGGAGTATATTTTACAGCAACACTTGGTATACATGCTTCGGAATATATACCATATTATATGCTGGCGCTGATGATGACAGCAGCTACTGTATTCTTTGCTGCAACAGGGATATCGGTCAAAAAAGTACGCCCTGAGCAGCAGAAAAAAACAGCTGCATGATCTGCAGCTGGTGTATTTATATGGTCATTACGGACTGTGACAAGACTTTCGGGTCTGGATCACAGTCCGTTTTTGTTTTTTAAAGTCCTTTGATCTTGTTGTCTATCTGGTCGATGGCGTCGATGACTGCATAGCGGAAGCCGTTCTTTTCCAGAGCTGCTACGCCTACTATAGTCGTACCTCCAGGGGAACAGACCGCATCTTTCATCTGTCCGGGATGGTCGCCGGACTTCAGAGCCATCTTGCCTGTGCCTGCCAGCATCTGAGCTATGAGCTTGTAAACTGTGTCACGTGTGAGTCCGTGTTTGCATCCGGCATCGCCAAGGGCCTCCATGAACATTGATACGAATGCCGGCGAGCATCCTGCGATGACTCCTGCAATGCCTATATTTGCTTCATTCATCCAGAGCACGAGACCGAGATTTTCAAGAAGGCTGTGAACAAGTGCATGTTCATCTTCATTAAGTGTATTTTCTTCTTCGCATATGAATATACCTTCGCATACCGACACAGGTGTGTTCGGTGCTGTTGCGACATAGTGCGCTCCCGGCATGATCTCTTCGAGAGCATCATGGAGCGTGTTGGCGGCCAGCGATATTATGATCTTTCCTTCGAGCCTGTCTTTTATCGGCGTCATGACGTCTTTTACCATGTAAGGCTTGACTCCGATGAATATTACGTCGCAGGTATCGGCGACTTCAAGGGAGCTGCGACATGGATTGGTGCCTTCAGCTGAAGTTTTCCTGCACAGTTTGTCGTAGTCTCTGGCGCATGCGTATATCTGTTCAGGTTTTACTGCACCTGAGTGCATGAGACCTGCAGCAGTGGCGCCTGCCATATTGCCGTATCCTATGAATCCTATTTTCAATGAATCGATGTTTAGCATGATCGTTACCTCCTGATGATCGTCTGCCGTGATTTATGTATATATCCGGCAGTTAAATTATATACCATTTCTGCATAGATATGAAGAGCGTCTTTTTCACAGCAGTGTTGAATCATAGTCACGTCATATATTGATTTTTTTGCAGTTTACATCTATAATATTTGATTAGATGGGTCTGATGTATAACAACGCCCTGATCGGAGGAAAAAATATGGATCTTAGTAAAACTTGAAACTTTTCTTGATATAGTGGAGCGCGGCAGCTACAGCAGGGCCTGTGAGGATCTTGGCTATTCCATCTCAGGGATATCCAAGATGATGAAGACAATGGAGGACGAGATCGGAATACCGCTGATAAACCGTACGAACAAGGGGATATCTCTGACACATGATGGGGAAAAGGTCCTTCCTATGATAAGAGAGCTGATAAACTACAAGGATACTCTTGAGGAGGAATTTTCACTGATCAGAGGGATAGAGACAGGAAAGATACGCATAGGCTGTTTCCCGACTGTATCTTTTGCATGGATACCATCGCTGATCGCAGAATTCAAGGAAAACCATCCGAATGTCGCTGTAGAGGTGGTGGAGGAGAATATCATAAAAAATCTTGAGCAGTGGCTGAACCAGGGTATAATAGATGTAGGGATACTGAGCCGTCAGGATTACCATAATTACGACTGGGTGGGCGTGAAAAATGATCCGTATGTAGCGCTTTTTCCTGAGGGACACTGGTTCGAGGATCTTGAAAAAGTGCCTGTAAACGACCTGTTTGCAGAAAATGTGATATTTTTCAAATCCCAGGACGGTATCGATCAGGACATAGTCCATGTGATGCAGTATCTGAATATAGACAAGACTCCTCAGTACACTTCCAATTCGGAATTCACAGCTATAAGACTCGTGGAACGTCAGGGTTTCGTGACTATGATACCTGAACTGATAGCCAGAGAAGCTGTGAAACTTTTCCATGTAAACTATCGCCCGATAGATGCTGATGTGAAACGTGAGCTGGGGTTTGCGGTAAGAGACATCAAACGTGTATCGCCGGCTGTACGCCAGCTGCTGAAATATGTCGAAAAATCAGATTTCTCTTACTGCTGAGTTTGACCGGACGCCATGTTTACACTATTTGTCAACATGAGTATGACGTTTATCCGCTGTAATTATAAGTGATTATGAAGTATGATTTAGTTATGAACTGAGTCATACTTTTTTTCTTGTAACACAGGAAGTACATTAAATGCGTTGCTGCACCGCAGCAGCATATGTGCAGAGAAATCGGAGATTTCATCTTGCACACTTTTTATACCGCGCCGGCAGTCCACGTGACAGGTAATGGTGATACCACAGATGAATGATGAAAAGGAGCGAACGAAATGAACAAAGCAAGAATTGACATGATGAACGAACGTCTCAAGGACTCGAAGCCGCAGCTCGATGTTGAGCGTGCAAGACTTGTGACAGAAGCATATGCGAAATATTCCGATTACACACCGGTACTGCGCAGAGCGTATGCTTTCGCATACATACTGGACAATATGGAACCTAACATGCAGGACGGTGAGCTTATCGTAGGAAGCCAGACAATGAGAGTAAGAGGCGTGCCTGTATTCCCTGAATTCGGTGCCAAGTGGGTCATCGATGAGATCGACATGTTCCCGGTAAGAGGTACAGACCCTATCGTGGTTCCTGCAGAGACTAAAGAGGAACTTATCCCGATCCTGGAAAGCTGGGGTGAAAACACATTCGATATGCAGTCTACAGCTGCTCTCGACGAATATGTACTGAGAGCTCAGGACTGCGGAGTGCTTTCAGTAGGTGCCAGGACAACTGGTATGGGACACATCTCACCGGATTATCCGAGGATCCTGCCTATGGGTCTGAGAGGACTTATCAACGAGTCGAAGAAGATGATCGAGACAACTCCTGTACATAACCCTGAAGACAGCAGGAAGGTAGACTTCTGGAATGCTAATATAATCTCATGCGAGGCTGTTATCAGATTCGCACACAAATTTTCAGAGTATGCAGCGGCACTGGCAGAGAAAGAGTCAGATGAACAGAGAAAGAAAGAACTCCTGAAGATCGCTGACGTATGCAGCAATGTTCCTGAAAACGAACCGAGAGATTTCTGGGAGTCAGTACAGTTCGTATGGTTCCTGCAGCTGACTATACAGATCGAAGACAACGGACATTCCATCGCTATCGGCAGACTGGACCAGAACCTTTATCCATACTATAAGAAATCAGTGCTGGAAGGCAATATGGCTGCAGAAGACGCTGAGGAACTGCTGGCTGCACTTTACATCAAGTGTACAGAGATCCTCAAGCTGAGAGACAGCTTCGATTCACTGGCATTCGCAGCTTATCCTATGTGGCAGCAGATGGCCATCGGCGGACTTACAAGAGACGGCAAGGATGCTACGAACGAACTGACATATGCTGTATTCAGAGCGTGGGATCTTGTAAAGACTGTACAGCCGACAATGGCTCTGCGTGTGAACGATCAGATTCCTGACGAGCTCATTGACACTGCACTGTCGATGGTACAGAAAGGATACGCTATCCCGGCATTCTACAACGACAACCTGATCTCACAGCTGCTGCAGCACAAAGGTGCGACTGTTGAAGATTCAAGAGACTGGACTATCCACGGCTGCGTAGAGCCTTATGTACAGGGCAAATCAGACGGCAGACCTAACGTAGGATATGTCAATGCTGCAAAGTGTATCGAGCTGGTACTGAACAACGGATATGATCCTGTTGCAAAATGCGATATGGGTCTCAAGACAGGTGATCCTGACACATTTACAAGCATCAAGGACTTTGAGGAAGCTCTCCACAAGCAGATCGTCCACTTCGTGAAGATCATGTGCGAGGCATATACAAAAGTTTGTGCGATGCATGCGCTTTATGTGCCTAAGGGCTACGCATCAGCTCTGGTAACTGACTGTATCGCAAGAGGCAAGTCCCTTGAAGAAGGCGGAGCTCTCTACAACAGTTCCGGCGTGTTCCTGGTAGCTATGGCAAACGGCGCTGACTGCCTGGAAGCTCTGGATTATGTCCTTTTCAAGGAAAAGATGATGAAGGCCAGCGAATTCAATGAGATCCTTCACAACAACTTCGAAGGAAACGAAAGACTGCGCAATATCATCCTGAACAAAGTGCCTAAGTACGGCAATGATGTTGCTGAGGTAGACGGATATGCAAACCGCATGATCCGTGCATATAACGCTGAAATGGTGAAGTATCGTGACAGCCGTGGCGGTACATACGAAAACTGCATCCTGTCCACATCATTCAACGTGCTGCAGGGCAAGACCATCGGAGCTACTCCTGACGGAAGACTGGCAGGCGAACCTGTTTCAGACAATGCATCACCTATGGTGGGCAGAGACGTTACGAGCCCGACTGCTACTATCAAATCCATCGCATCCATCGATCAGTGCGACTGCAACAACGGTGCTCTCTTCAACATAAAGTTCGATCCTAACATCGTACAGGGCGAGCAGGGCAAGGAGATCCTGAAGAACGTCATCGAGTCATACTTCAAGATGAACGGCGAGCATATCCAGATCAACGTAGTAGATGCTTCGACACTGGAAGATGCTCAGGAACATCCGCAGGAATACAAGAACCTGCTGGTAAGAGTTGCAGGATACTCTGCATACTTCATCGAGCTGGACAAGGAAGTCCAGGACAACATCATCGGAAGGACTGAACACAGGAACGTAGGCGGATGCTGCGGCTGCTAAGCTGCCGGAAGGTGAAGTAAAATGAAGACTGGAACAGTTTTTAACATACAACGGATGTCTATACACGACGGACCTGGAATAAGGACCACAGTTTTCCTCAAAGGCTGTCCTCTGCGCTGCGTATGGTGCTCGAACCCTGAGAGCCAGAGGATGGGCAAGGAGATCGCATGTTTCGAAGCGAGATGTGTGAACTGCGGTTACTGTTCCCAGGTCTGCCCGAAAGGGCTGGTGGAGGACAAGCCGCCTTTTGAGATAACAGACAGAGACAAGTGCGATCTGTGCGGTATCTGTGTCAAGGAGTGCTGCACCGGGGCCAAGGACGTCATCGGAGACGATCATACGTCGGAGGAACTTTTCCAGGAGATAATGAAAGACAAGTCTTTCTATGATTCTTCCGGAGGTGGAGTGACGTTTTCCGGCGGCGAACCGCTGATGCAGCATGATTTTCTGAAGGAGACCCTCGAAAAATGCAAAGAAGAGGGGCTGCATACGGCAATAGAGACCTCAGGCATGACTGAGACAGAGAAGATCACAGACATAGCCGGACTTCTGGATCTGATGTTCTATGATGTGAAGCATATGGAAGATGAGATCCACAGGGAGGTCACCGGAGTTTCCAACAGCCAGATCCTGAAAAATCTCGCGGAGCTGGCAAAGGTACATGATAACATCATAGTCAGGATACCGGTGATACCCGGTATCAACGATTCCGAAGAGAATGTGGCGCAGACCGCGTCATACATATCGGCTCTGGGGATCAAATGTCTCGAGCTGCTGCCGTATCACAACCTTGGAGAATGCAAGTACGGACAGCTGGGCAGGGAATACACCCTCTCAGATGTAAAGACTCCTGATAAAGACTACATGGAGAAACTGGCAGCAGCCGCAAGGAACGCAGCAGGAGAACACCCGCTGGAAGTCTCGATAATGAAATCTCTGTGATAAAGCGAAACAACACTACTCCAATATAATAAAGTGTAATGATACAAACGAAAGCAGCCTTCTGTTCAGGTAGTATGCCTGAAAACAGGGGGCTGCTTTTCATTTATGGAATATCGTTTTATTTCGCATTCATGATGGCTTCAGGATCTCTGTCATAGAAGATGCTCTTGGTATTGGCTGAGAGCGGGATGCCGTAGGCGTAGATGACGTCGTCAGGGAAACATTTCATCCTGATGGCGCCGACTCCTACAGAATACATTACACGGTTGTCTATTCGGTGATCCGCAGCGACGGATGCAGCGGAACCGGTCGCGATACCCAGGTCTGTGATATTGAACACGCAGTTGCCGCCTGACTTCACAAGCTCTCCGCAGTTTTTGTGACCGCAGAGACCACATGGATCCATGCCGTATGGTTCTCTGCGCACGCCGATAAGTACGACGCACTGGCTCATGCCGATATTGAATGCATCTCTTTTGATGAATTCACGGCCAGTCTCTTCAGCTATATCCAGCATATGTTTCGACAGCTCGGCTTTATCCTCGCCATCGATGATCAGAGTGACGATCTTGTCCTGACCGCTTGTTTTGGGAGCGGTGAGGGCAGCGGCTGTCATAAGATCGGCCACGTCATATATTGCACTTTTTACAGATTCGTTCATGGTTTTTATCAATTCAGTATCCTCCTCTTGTTCTGAACATCATTACGGATATATCTATTATACATCATTATGACGTGAATAGTTGACTGTTATTATACCGCCGCTTACCAGGATCAGCGCAACGAGATTGCTGAATGTGAATATGGATTCACCCAGGAATATGGCCGACAGAGCCGAGCCGAATACCGGTATACTGAACCCGAAGATCGCAACCTTTCCAGCCGGATTGTATTTGAGAAGTATAGCCCAGATCGTGAACGCCACTGTAGACAGTATGGACAGGTAGAACAGCAGCAGGCATGAAACCGGAGTGAATCCCGTTATACGGCCGCCTGCAAGGGTACCGGCGATGATGAGTACGATACTTCCTGATATAAGCTGCCATGCCGTGATGGTGGCAGGGCTTTCCTTGTCGGATATCATCTTCAGGGTCACTGAACTTGCACCGTATGCGATAGCACAGCCGATAACCATGCCGTCCCCCTTGAGCGTGAAACCTCCGCCATATGCTCCCGGCGAAAAATTCACGATTATGACGCCGGCGAAACCGATGATGCAGCCGATGGCTTTTTTCAGTGTTATGCGCTCGTTTTTCAGCATGAAGTGAGCGAATATTATGGTGAAGAATGCATTGGACGCTGTTATTAC
>CAKQNZ010000021.1 GCA_934255435.1 uncultured Clostridia bacterium
TGTTTTTATCGACGATCCCGCTGCGGTAAATCTGCTTGAACATTACAGAGAGCGAAGATTTCTTTCTTGCCAGCGTCCTGTTGCTGTTCTCGTAAACTATTACCTCACGCTTGTTTTCAACAGCGTATTCTCTGCAGTAGTCTATGTATTCGTTTATATCTGCGGCAGTCACCCTGCCAAGATCATCAGCAGATATTTCTTTTATCGTTTCTGCATCTGTGATATCTGTATGTTCTGTGATATATCTGCAGAAAGAAGTTATATCATGAAGATATGCAAACCGTGTCCTGGGAAGGACATTGCCTTTGAGATATGAAAAGAACGGTCTTAAAAAGCCCGGGAGTTCCGATTCCATGGCTTCACATTCGGACATTATCTCCCGTTCTCTTGATTTGATATTTTCCGGTTTTTCACTCCTGCTCCGGAATTTTATGTTCTTTGCTCCAGCCATTCTCCGATATCCTCTAACGCCTTTTCTTCATTCGAATGCTCCGAAATATCATACCATTTCATTTTATCATATCTTCTAAACCACGTTAACTGTTTTTTAGCATAATGCCTCGTGTTTTTTTTGACTTTTTCAATGGCTCCGTTCAGCGTGATATCGCCGTCAAGATATTCCATTATCTCTTTGTATCCAATGCCTTTCATAGATATATTTTCCTTCATGAGCCCCATTTGTTTCAGTCTTTCGACTTCGTCTACAAGGCCCTCTGAAATGAGTATATCCACACGACGGTTTATACGGTCGTAAAGCTCTGCACGGTCCCTGGTAAGACCGATAAGTAAAGGCTCGTAATCCGAAGTCAGTTCAGTAACTTCATTGAATTTTTTTATTTTATTTTCGCCGTCCCGCAGACGCTCCAGTGCACGTATGACTTTTTTCACGTTGTTGGGATGTATCTGTGCTGCAGCTTCTGGATCCTGTTCTTCCAGCATCCCGTGCAGATACATCTTACCTTTCAACTCTGCTTCCTGCTGCAGATACTGTCTGTACTGCGGATCTCCTGAAACTGATGCGAAGTCCATGTCATACAGCAGTGAATTGAGATAAAGACCTGTTCCTCCGGAAATCACAGGAAGTCTGCTCCTTGACAGTATATCTTGGATGGCAGCCTTTGCAAGCTCCTGATAACGGGCTGCTGAAAATTCCTCTCTCGGATCTACCATATCTATCAGATGATGTCTCGCCTGTTTCTGTTCCTGCTCTGTAGGCTTTGCGCTCCCTATATCCATGAATCTGTACAGCTGCATCGAATCACATGATACTATTTCACCATCAAAACGCTTTGCTGTTCTGATGGCGAAACTTGTCTTGCCTACAGCTGTAGGCCCCGCTATAACTACGATTTTATCCATTATCTGAACCTCTTTATATCCTATACTCGTTTGAACATCTTTTCTATTTCATATTTTGTCATCCTGATGAATGTCGGACGTCCGTGAGGGCATGAGAAAGGATTGACACACTTTTTAAGGTCAGCCATAAGAGCGTCTATTTCCTCTTTCTTCAGCAGATCTCCACCTTTGACAGCACTTTTGCATGACCGCATTATTATACGTTCAAGGGTCTTCGTATTTGTGAGATCCGGCTTTTCATCAAGGGAGCTGAACATGTCTTTCAGAAATCCTTCTGCTTCTTCAAGGGACATAAACGCCGGTATCCCCCTTACGATATAAGTTTTACCACCGAAGTTTTCGATATCATATCCTATCGATTTCAAAGGCTCAAGCCATGAATCCTCGGAATCCGCCACATATGCCGAAATATCAAGATCGAAAGGCACCAGGAGTTCCTGCTGTATCTTTTCAGAATCATTGTACTGTGCCAGCAGTCTCTCGTACATGATGCGCTCATGCGCTGCATGCTGATCGATGAGATAAATGCTGTCGCTGTCATATGCTACTATATATGTGTTGAACACTGCTGTCACTGTGTTCAGAGCATCGAAGTCAAAGGGTCTGTATGCTGCAGCAGCAGGCTCCATCACTGCAGGGATGTTCTTTGCAGTATATGTGTCATCTGCAGATATGGTATTTTTCTCAACCGGCTCAGATATTTCTGTCTGATATCCTGTTTCCTGCTCTTTTCGGCATTCTTCTCTGAGATACGACAATAACCCATTTATGTCAACTTGTTCTGATCTGTTATATTTTTCACTTTCCGTCTGTGACTTTTCCTCAGAAGATGCAGAAGTATCCGTTAATACCATGTTTTCGTATTTATCCTGAGCTTTTTTTTCTGCAGTGACGTTCGTTACTGCATCTTTTGCCGACAGGACACGCAGCAGCGCTTTTTTCACGAAGTCGATTATCTCGAAATCATCATCGAACCGGACTTCTTTTTTTGTCGGATGTATGTTGACATCAAGTTTATCAGCAGGTACTGCAAGAAACAGGAATGCAATGGGGAATCTGCCCTCGAACATCTTTTCCCTGTATGCTTCGTCCAGGGCTTTTTCAAGGACTTTGCTGCTGACTATCCTTCCGTTCACACAGAAAATCTGTCTGCTCCTGGATGAAAGCGAACCTGACGGCGGCGATATGAAACCTCTTACGGTATATCCGTCCCGTGACGAATCAACTACAAGAAGATCTTTGACTATGTCATTGCCGTATACTGCCGCTATCGTATTGCGTATATTGCCTCTGCCCTGAGTCGAGAACACACGTCTGCTGCCGTTGATCAGATTTATCCTTATATCTCCGTAGGACAATGCTATCCTGGAAACAAGGTCCGTGATACGTCTGGCTTCTCCGCTGTCTGATGACAGGAATTTCTGCCTTGCCGGTACATTGTAGAAAAGATCTTTCACTGTTATGGTCGTGCCTTCCGGGCAGCCTGTACTGCTGCTTTCGATGATCTCACTGCCTTCTGTCACAACACGGTGTCCCAGTTTTGAATCAGCTGTCTTTGTGATAAGCTCCACTCGTGCCACTGCACATATACTGGCCAGTGCTTCCCCTCTGAATCCCAGAGTGTATATGGCGTCAAGATCGGAAGCTTCCGTTATCTTGCTGGTGGCATGGCGTCTGAACGCCAGTTCGGTCTCGTCTGCTTCTATACCGCTTCCGTTGTCTGTCACACGTATATATGACTTGCCTCCGTTTTTGATCTCAACAGTTATACTGTCTGCTCCTGCGTCTATGGAATTTTCCAGAAGCTCCTTTACTATGGATACCGGCCGGTCGACGACTTCTCCGGCGGCTATTTTATCTGCTACTTTTTTGTCAAGTATTCTTATCATAGGTATTTCCTGAGATCCTCCAGTATCCTCAATGCTTCTGACGGTGTAGTATCCATCAGATCCAGTCCCTTTAGTTTTTCAGTCACAGGATCCGGTATCTGTGCGAACAGCGAAAGCTGTTCTGAGCTGTCGCTCTGCTCGTGTTCATGGATATCTGAAACAGCAGGAGCACTGCCGTTATATCCACTGCTGCTGCTTTCAAGTTCTGACAGGTGCTCCTGTGCCCGCTCCAGCAGCTCGTGAGGTACGCCTGCTATATCTGCCACATGTATGCCGTAACTTCTGCTGGCACTGCCCCTTACTATCTTGTGCAGGAATACAATATCACCGTTTTCCTCGGCTACATCCACATTGAAATTCTTTATACCGCTGCGCTGCTCCTCTAAAGCAGTCATCTCATGATAATGCGTGGCGAACAGCGTCCTGATCTTTCTCTGCGGCTCTGAAAGATATTCAGAGGCTGCCCATGCTATGGAAAGTCCGTCATATGTACTGGTACCTCTGCCTATCTCGTCAAGGATTATGAGACTTCGGCTTGTTGCTGTGTTCAGTATGTATGCCAGCTCGCTCATTTCCACGAAAAACGTACTCTGTCCCTGCGCAAGATTATCTGATGCGCCTATACGTGTGAATATCCTGTCGCATATGCCTATCCTTGCAGAGTCCGCAGGCACGAAACAGCCTGCCTGAGCCATAAGCACGATAAGTGCTGTCTGGCGCATATATGTGGATTTACCTGCCATGTTGGGTCCTGTTATCAGCAGGAGGCTCTGGTCTTCTTTATCTATATATGTATCGTTGCTGACGAATATTCCGTCTCTTATAGTCTGTTCTATTACAGGATGCCGCCCGCTTTTTATGTCGATGATGTCTCCTTTGTCCACCAGTGGTCTGACATATCCGTTACGGTCACTGACTTCTGCAAAGGACGCCAGTACATCCAGCGATGATATGGCGTGAGATGTCTGTTGTATCAGCGATATCTGCTGCATGAGCTTTTGCCTTATCTCTGTAAAAAGCTCGTATTCCAGCTGGTTTATCTGTGTTTCAGCGTTGAGGACAAGGCGTTCTGTTTCTTTCAGCTCAGGAGTTATGAACCTTTCACAGTTTGCCAGTGTCTGCTTTCTGATATAATTGTCCGGGATCATATCATAGTATGACTTTGTGACTTCCAGATAATACCCGAATACTTTGTTGAAACCTACTTTGAGATTTTTGATACCTGTACGCTCTCTTTCACTAAATTCAAGACCTGTTATCCAGCTGCGGGCGTCGCTTATGGAATCCTTGAGTGTATCGAGCTTTTCAGAATAGCCTTCTTTGATAAGTTCACCCTCTTTTATGGTGAAAGGAGGATCATCTGCGATACTTCTGTTTATCAGCTCGTATATCTCTGTCAACGGGTCCATATGGTCATTAAGTTCAGACAGAAGATCCTGTCCGCCGGATGGAAGCTCGCTTTTTATGTCAGGAAGCACGCTACAGGAATTCCTCAGTGCTATCAGGTCCTTGCCATTGGCGTTGCCGCATGCTATCCTTCCTGCAAGACGCTCGAAGTCATAAACTGACTTGAGATGTTCCTTTATATTGTTCCTCATTATCACATCGCTGCAGAGCACATCCACAGCATCAAGTCGCCGGTTCACTTCTGATGAATCATTAAGCGGATCTTTGATCCACTGCTTGAGCTTTCGTGACCCCATTGCAGTATTGGTTTTATCAAGTACACCCAGCAGTGAACCCTTTGCTTTTTTATCGAACAGTGTTTCTGTAAGTTCGAGATTACGGACTGTAGATTTATCAAGTGCCATAGTCTCGCCTAAAGAATAGGTATTGAGCGTCTGTATATGCGCAAGATCATTTTTTTGTGTATCGATAAGATACAGAAGAAGTGCGCCAAGTGCTGTTTCAGCCGGAGATCCTTCTTCTATACCCAGTCCTGTGACAGATGTAACACCAAACTGTCTTCTGATGGTGTCTTTTACTGCATCTTTTCTGTAATACTCTTCACCTGTAATATTAAAATAAGCCTCTGATGCAGGCTTGATCTCGTCTATATCATTTATCTGCCATGTGCCGTCATCAAGGATGACTTCCCTTGCATTTATCCTTGCCAGCTCATTCACCAGTGCTTCACGTCTTTCGCCGCCCCTTATCAGAGTGAGACTGATCTCGCCTGTAGATATATCGCAGTACGAAAGACCTGTGCTGCTTTCATCTGAAAATACCGAAGCGATATAGTTGTTTTCGTTGTCTCTCAGCATCCCCTGATTCGTCACAGTTCCCGGAGTGACTATCTGTATGACTTCACGGTTTACGATCCCTCTGGCGCTCGCAGGATCTTCTGTCTGCTCACATATCGCAACCTTGTATCCCTTTTCTATAAGACGGGAAATATAAGTATCTGCGGAATGGAAAGGGACACCGCACATCGGCGCCCTCTCTTCCATTCCGCAGTTTTTCCCGGTCAGTGTGAGCTCAAGCTCACGGGAGGCTGTCGTGGCATCATCAAAGAACATTTCGTAGAAATCGCCAAGTCTGAAAAACAGTATACAGTCCCTGTAATTTTCTTTGATATCCATATACTGCTGCATCATAGGTGACAGTTTCTGTGTTTTTGCCATTTATATTTCCTCCGTTATACCGTCTTTATCTTATCTGTTTTTGTATTTTTCCATTCCGAGACGGATAAGTTCAACGCCTCTTCTCATATCTTTCTGGTTCAGTACATATGCTATACGCATTTCATCCTTGCCAAGGCCTGGTGTAGCATAGAATCCTTCTGCCGGTGCGAACATAACAGTCTCGCCGTTATCTTCGAACTCAGTCAGCAGGAACATCAGGAAGTCTTCAACATCGTCTACAGGAAGTTTTGCAGTCATATAGAATGCTCCGCCCGGTTTCTGGCAGACAACTCCAGGTATCTTCATCAGTTCTTCGTATACGACATCTCTTCTTGCTTCATATTCAGCTTTCACTTTGTCATAGTATGACTTATCCAGTCTGTAGAGAGCAGCAGCCCCCACCTGGTCCAGTGTAGGGCAGCAGAGTCTTCCCTGTGCGATCTTCATGATTCCATCCATCAGCTCTGGATTCTTGCTGACAACGCAGCCGACTCTTGCACCGCATGCTGAGAATCTCTTTGAAACAGAGTCAACGATTATCACTCTGTCGCTGATGTCGTCTATCATACCGAATGAAGTCACTTCTCTGTTATCGTATGCAAACTCTCTGTAAACTTCGTCTGCAATGATCCAGAGGTCGTGTTCCTTTGCTATCTCACCGATGAGCTTCATATCGTCCAGTGTCAGGACTCTTCCTGTAGGATTTCCAGGGCTTATGCAGCAGATCGCCTTTGTATCAGGAGTGATAGCTGCTTCGATGAGGTCTCTCTTTGCATAGTTGTATCCGTCTTCAGCTTTTGTAGTGATAGGAACTACTTTGCCGCTTACGGATGTTGCGAATGTGTGATAGTTCGTGTAGAACGGTTCTGCTATGATCACTTCATCTCCAGGGTTCAGGATAGACATGAAGATCATAGTCAGGGCTTCTGAGCCTCCGTTAGTAACTATGATATCTTTCCTGCCGTAGTCCATGCCGTACTGCCTGAAGTAATCTGAAATAGCGTCCTGCAGATCAGTTATACCGCCTGATTCAGCGTATGCTATGACTTTCTTGTCAAAGCCTTTTATCGCTTCCATGAAACACTCCGGTGTTTCAATGTCAGGCTGACCGATGTTGAGATGGTAGACTTTCTTGCCTTTTTTCTCGGCATCGATAGCAAACACATTGAATCTTCTGATCGGTGAATGCTGCATTGACTGTACTCTGTTTGATAGTTTCATTTTTTTATTTATCTCCTTTCAAATCAACTCCTCATGGGAGGATCTTACTGTTCCATCAACATCGATATCGCCATCGAAAGGTGTTTTTTTCATAAAGAGCAGATATTCGATATTGCCTTTGGTGCCGGTCACTGGTGAAAATGTAAGTCCATGGCTGTAAAGCCCATTATCTTCGCCGTATCTGATCACATTCTCTATGACCTCTCTGTGTACATCAGGATCTCTGACTATGCCTTTTTTCCCTACCTGGCTGCGCCCTGCTTCAAACTGCGGTTTAACGAGACATACAAGGCAGCCTTCATCTGAAAGCAGCTGTGATGCCACAGGGAAAACCAGTTTCAGTGATATGAAGGATACATCTATGCTTATGAAATCAAGATCACTTCCCACTGAATCTATATCAAGATAACGGACATTGACTTTTTCCATGTTGACGACTCTTTCGTCGTTCCTGAGCTTCCAGTCAAGCTGTCCATAGCCTACATCTATTGCGAATACTTTTGAAGCACCATTCTGGAGCATGCAGTCAGTGAAACCTCCTGTGGAAGCGCCTATATCTGCTGCCTTCGCACCTTCCAGTGAGAAATCGAACAGCTCCAGCGCCTTTTCAAGTTTCAGTCCGCCTCTGCTGACGTAGGGACATAATGTTTCTTTTATTGTTATTTCAGCGTCACCGCTGACCGGCGTACCCGGTTTATCAACTCTCTGACCATCTACGTAAACAAGTCCTGCCATGATGGAAGCTTTTGCTTTCTCACGTGATGTGAACATGTTTCTTTCTGTCAGAATGATATCAAGCCTGTTTTTCAAGTCTTTCTGTTATCCTTTCTGCTATTGATGATGCATCTATCCTGTATTTTTCGTAAAGCTCATCGCTGCTGCCGTGTTCTATGAACTTGTCCGGCCATCCGAT
The DNA here is from genome assembly GCA_934255435.1 of uncultured Clostridia bacterium. Classification (GTDB taxonomy): domain Bacteria; phylum Bacillota; class Clostridia; order Peptostreptococcales; family Anaerovoracaceae; genus Lentihominibacter. Next base: position 8,007 of record CAKQNZ010000021.1, read on the forward strand.
ATTCATGACATCGACATCTTCGTTCACAAGCGCTGCATCAACAGCCTCGCCGACTCCGCCTGACAGCAGATTGTCCTCCACAGTCACGATAAGTCTGCATCTTTTCGCCGACTCTGCAAGGCATGTAATATCCAGAGGTTTTGCAAATCTCATGTTCACTACACCTGCATCTATACCCTGTCCTGACAGTATCTCCGACGCTTTGACAGCTTTTTCCACCATTGCGCCCAGAGCCCATATCTCAACGTCTGCGCCGTTTTTTATCTGCTGCGCTCTGCCATACGCTACATCATCATCATATCCAAGCTGCGGAGCAGTTCCCCTGGGGTAGCGTATCGCACATGGAGAATCCAGCGTTATAGCAAAATCCATCATCTTAGCCAGCTCACTGCCGTCCTTCGGAGCCATCACTGTCATATCAGGTATCTGTCTGAGATAACCTATGTCGAATATACCATGGTGAGTCTCACCATCTGCGCCGACTATACCGGCTCTGTCGAGACAGAACACCACAGGCATTTTCTGCAGACATGCATCTTCTATTATCTGATCATATCCTCTCTGCAGGAAAGTGGAATATATCGCCACGAATGGTTTCATTCCTGCCTTTGCAAGTCCCGCCGCAAATGTAACAGCATGTTCCTCTGCTATACCTACATCGAAAGTACGTTCTGGATATCTGTGAGCGAAACTTTTGAGCCCTGTGCCTTCAGTCATCGCTGCGCTGACCGCTACGACTCTGTCGTCCTCAGCAGCCAGCTTTTCGAGTTTGCTGCCGAAAATCGCAGAATATGACGGGCCCTGAGACCTCTTAAGAAGACTTCCTGTTTCAGGATCGAAAGGTCCAACTCCATGGAACACATCCGGATTTTCCTCAGCTTTAGTATATCCCTTGCCCTTCTTTGTTATAGCATGTATGAGGACCGGACCATTTGCTTCTTTTGCGATCTCCAGTGTCTCGCAAAGCTCTTTTATATCGTGTCCGTCTATAGGACCTATATATCTGAAACCCAGTCCTTCGAATACCACACCTTCTATCATAGCATATTTTATGGAATCTCTGGCATGCTGCATCCCTGCCACCATGCTTTCACCGATCACCGGCACTTTTGATACGTTTTTCTTGATCTGTGCCTTCATATTCAGATACTTTCTGGAGCCTCTCAGCCTGCTGAGGTGTTTGGAAAGTCCGCCTGTGTTCGGCGCTATGGACATACCGTTGTCGTTCAGGAGCACTATCATCCTGGTATCCAGGTTATCGGCATTGTTCAATGCTTCGAAAGCCATGCCTCCGGTCATCGCTCCGTCTCCGATTATAGATATGACATTGTGATCTTCTTTTTTCAGATCCCTGGCCGCAGCCATACCAAGTCCCAGCGATATCGAAGTGCTGCTGTGGCCTGTGTCGAACAGGTCATATTCGCTTTCAGCCATTTTAGGGAACCCGCTCATACCGTTGAATCTGCGCAGCGTTTGAAATCCGCCGATCCTTCCTGTCAGTATCTTGTGTACATATGTCTGATGACCTACGTCCCATATGATCTTATCCTCCGGAGGATCGAAGACTTTATGGACAGCAAGAGAGATCTCAACGACACCAAGATTCGATGACAGATGACCTCCTGTCTCCGAAACGGTGTCCACAAGAAAATCCCTGATCTCATATGAAAGCAGCTCCAGATCATCATAGCTCATATCCTTTATATCATCGGGGAAGTTATGTTTTTCCAGATAACGATTCATCTTACTTACCCCTTACTGCCAGATCCAGTGCAAGCTTAGTGAACACTTCTGCGTTATCGTAATATTCCTTCAGCGGCTCTATCGCCATATCCGTAAGCTCTCTGAGACGGTCTTTTGATTTTTCGAGACCGTATATCGATGGATATGTCGCTTTCTTGTTTATAGCATCAACACCGGACTTTTTGCCCATTTCTTCTTCCTGACCTTCTACATCCAGGATATCATCACAAATCTGGAATGCCAGTCCGAGGCTTTCTGCATATGTCGTGAGCTTGCCCAGGACTTCGTCATCAGCATTGCCAAGATGAGCTCCTGCACGTACAGCTGCGATTATAAGGGCTGCCGTTTTCGTGATGTGTATATAATCCAGCATTTCACCGGAACAGTTCTTGTCTTCTGCCTCCATGTCTGCCACCTGTCCTGCCACCATGCCTCTGCAGCCAGAGCCTTTGCTTATCTCATATGAAGCGCGTATCCTTCTCTTGAGAGCTTCCGGATCATCGAAATAAAGCAGCATGTCTCTGTTCATGATCTCGAAAGCTGCAGCCTGAAGACCGTCGCCTGCCAGCGTCGCCATGGCTTCTCCGTACACTATATGGTTTGTAGGCTGACCTCTGCGCAGTTCATCGTTGTCCATACACGGCAGGTCGTCGTGAATCAGCGAATAGTTGTGTATATATTCTATGGCACATGCATACGGCAGTGCTTCTTCCACATTGCCACCGCAGAAATCACATGCAGCCAGCAGCAGCACAGGTCTGACTCTTTTGCCGCCTGCCGCCAGGCTGTATTTCATTGATTCGTAAAGCGTTATGCTTTTGTGATCCACATCCGGCATGAAATCCATAAGATGTTCTTCTATCATCTGCTTGTAGTCTTCAAAATTGTAGTCCTTCATAAATACGCACTCCCTTGCTTTATTTCCTGTTTATAGTTTCTACCCTCTGCTGGGCGTCTTCAAGTATCCTGCTGCATTCGTTGTAATATTTTATACCTTCTTCATAGCTTTTTATAGCATCTTCAAGTGCTATATCGCCTGACTTGAGCTTTTCTGATATCTTCTCAAGCCTGCTGAAAAATTCTTCGAAGGTTTTATTCATGTCTGCCATGCTGTAACTCCTTTCCCAGCTTTGCTATATGTACTTCAACATCACTTTGTGCTGATCTTATCCTTATCATGTCATCTGCTGAAAGCTCCCTGGCCGGGTCTTTCACTATCCTGCCGCTGCTGTCTGTAACGATGGAATAACCACGTTTCATCACAGCTTCAGGATCTGAAAGTTTAAGGCTTTCAAGCAAAGCAGCCAGTCTGCTGCTGCGATCTTTAAGGATCCTTTCCATGTTTTCTCTGAGTGAATCTGCCAGATTACCGGCTCTCAGCTGTTCGAAAGCGATCCTTGCCTTGATTTCACGCCCTGAACTTTCAGGATCGAGATGATTGAGAGCAGATTTTTTTCTGTCGATATACATCATCAGTTCACGTTTTATCTCGTTCCTGTAAAAAAGCAGCTCCTGTCTGAGCATATCTGTATCCGGGACTGCAGCTTCTGCTGCCGCCGTCGGAGTCTCGGCTCTCATATCCGCTGTAAAGTCTGCTATCGTAAAGTCCGTTTCATGACCTACTGCAGATATCACCGGTATACGAGAATCATATATCGCACGTGCCACTTTTTCCTCGTTGAAAGCCCACAGCTCCTCCATGGAACCTCCTCCACGGCCGGTTATTATCGTATCCACGTCGCTGTATCTTTCGTTTATATCATATATCGCAGAGGCTATATCATCTGCTGCACCCGGACCCTGCACCAGTACCGGGTATATCAGGATATCGACGAAATCATTTTTGTTTTTTATTATTTTTATTATATCACGTATCGCTGCACCTGTGTCCGATGTGACTACAGCGATCTTTTCAGGAAAAGCCGGTATCGGTTTCTTGCGGCTTTTCTCGAAGTATCCTGCTGCTTCGAGCTTGTGCTTGAGCTTTTCGAATCTGACTGCAAGCTCGCCCGTGCCCGACATCTCTATATCACGGATGTTCAGCGAATAGCTGCCTCCACGTTCATAAAGATATATATATCCACGTGCTGTTATCTCTGCGCCTTCACAAAGATCTGCCGCCAGATGACCAAGCTCTGAAGGCAGGAAACAGTTCACCCGGCTCTTTTCGTCCTTCAGTGAAAAGTAAGTGTGACCCGATCCGTGGAATTTGAGATTGGATACTTCTCCTATGACAGAAACACTGCCAAGTATCGGATCTGTCTGCAGTATTCGCTTGATATAGCTGTTCAGCTGTGATACCCTGACAGGTTTCAGCCCCATAATTCCATTCCTCCCAGCAGAGCCGTACCCACTGCATTGTCCTGCGAAAGACCTCTGCTGTCGAAGAAAACTTCGAGCCCGGCTTTTTCTGCTTTTTCTTTTGTGTAATTTCTGATGAAACGGCTCGAGGAAACACCTCCTGCCATTATCACATCGCTGCATCCTGTTTTTTCTGCACCCTGTACCAGCAGCCTGACCACAGCATCACCGATCCTGACAAAAAGCTCTTTTATCAGTGCATCCCTTTCGTTTGCAGGGATCTTCTCCAGGCTGTTTCTCATCTGTGTATCGAGCCCGGACAGATTGATATATGCATCCGAGACCTTTACAGGCGTCAGCATACTGCTGCACTCATCCGCAGAAGCAGCGATACCGTCCATTTCTTCGCCGGCTGGGAATCCCATTCCCAGCATAACGCCGGCTCTGTCTATGACCTGTCCGAATGATATGTCCTTCGATCCTCCTGCGATACGTATGTCATATCTGTTTTCATGTCCGTCTGCCATCTTCACATCCAGCAGTTCGCATGTACCTCCGGAGAAATGACACGCCATGATATGCTCGCTTTCTGCAAATGGCGAGAAAGACTTTACGGCCTGTATATGACCTTCCTGGTGGGAAAATGCAAACACCGGTATATCAGCCGCTGCAGCTATTGATTCTGCTGTGCATTTTCCTGCCATGAACACAGGCATATAGGATCCCTCTACGGGTCTTGGCTTTGATGAATACGCCACAGCAGAAAAACTGCCGCCGAAATCATCTCTCAGCCGCTTCATCAGCACCGGAAGCATCCTGACATGCTGGAACAAAGCATCTGACTGCCTCAGGCCCCTGTGACCTTCCCTTACTTCAAGGAATTCACGTATGTCGCATATTACCTGTCCGCTGCTGTCTGTCACAGCCACAGATGTCCTGTAATTGCTGGTATCTATTCCCAGCACATATCCCGTATCACTCATTTGATCTTACGACAGCTCCCAGTACTCCGTGTATGAATCTCGAAGAACGCTCTGTGCTGTATTTCTTTGCAAGATCAATGGCCTCGTTTATCGCAACCGCCTGCGGCAGGTTGTCGCTGCCGCTGTACATCATCTCGCCTATGGCAAGACGCATCACCGCCAGGTCCACCTTTGGCATCCTTGAAGTGCTCCAGGATCTGCTGCTGCGGTTTATGCTGGCGTCTATCTCATCCAGATTATCGATTATGCTGCATATGAGATCTCCGCCTCTTTTCTTATGGTTGCCGGAAAGTCTCTCATCCGTAAGACGCTCAGCTGTCTCATGATCCATGCTCTTTGCTGCATCCATCTCGTACAATATCTGCATCATATGTTCTCTTGCTTCATTTCTCGTCATCTGTTCCTGTTCCTTCCGGTATTATTTCAGGGATTTCCACGCCCTGCACATGTATATTCACAGCCCGTACTTTAAGGTCTGTCATCGACTGTATTTCATTTTTTACGTTTTCCTGTATCTCCCAGGCTACAGCCGGTATCTTGGTATGATACTTCACGATGATATGCACATCCACAGTAACGCCGTCATCAGACTGGCTGACTTTGACGCCTTTTGACATCAGCTCCTTGCCGAGTATATTTTTTGAAAGCGCATTAGAAAAACCGCCTGACAGATTAGCGACACCTTCTGTCTTCAGCGTCGCATTGACCGCACAAACGGCAATTACTTCATCGGAGATCCTGACGACCCCGTCTGTATGCTGATTTGATGTGTTCATAAAAAATTCACCTCGCATCTAATTATACTAAATACGAGGTGTTTGTTCAATGACTATTCTACCAACAATCGAACAAGTTTGAGATACTGTGTATCTCTTTACAGACAATGTGATAACACATACGACTTTAATTTATCACGATGCATCCTGCACAACGATCTCGCTGGCTTTCCTGTCTGTATTTCTCATCACGATCTCACATATTTTAGTGACGGTGGACTGGTCAAGATCGTCTGTATTCACCGTTATGTTCACGCCTGTGTCGCTCAGCACCACGAAGGATTCCGGCAGCCCCTTGTTTCTGATCAGCGTTTCCAGAGTCTTTTCTTTCTCCATGTACCCCAGCAGTTTCATTTTCTCAGATGTGGCTTTTTCCTTCTCGCTGCCGGATGACGCCGAGGATTCCGACTCCGTGAGCATGGATATTATCTTGTTTCTGTCCATGTCCAGTGTCGCACGCAGCTCCTGGAAATATGTATCTTTGTTTTTCAGCTCTGAAACATCATCTGATGTCACGACAGATGCTTCATCCTTTGATTTATCCTTGGCTTTGCTGCTTTTTTCCGTGCTTTTCTCCTCATCGCTCACATTAAGACTATCCACCAGCACATCTCCGTCATGAAGCGGGATGTCTTCGCTGGCTTCTTTTCCCGGCAGCGTGCCCCCTGCTGCTGTATATATGCCGAGACATATGAACAGCACAGCCAGAGCAGCCACTTTCTTCCTGTTGTTCTTCAAGAATGTAAAAAATTTAGTTTTACTGTCCATTTGAACTTTCCTCCTCGTATCCAGAGACACTTTTCTTTTCAAAGACTTCCACATTGGCAGCAGATATGCTGAAAACAGCTTTGACCGCATTTATCAGATCGTTTTTCACCACGGGATCGCCGGCGCCTTCTGCTGTGACTATGACTCCGGATATATGCGAATCATCTCCGTACTGAAGCATCACATCGACTTTGCCCACACCGTCTATATCTGAGAGTATCGTGCAGAGTTCCGCTTCAGTACCGCCGTCATCATCGACTATCTGCCGCCTTCCGTCCTTGCTTTGTGTGAAAACATCAAAGGACAGCAGCACAACGACACCTGCGATCACTGCAATGATGATTTTCACGAGCTTATCTCTGATCTCCCTGTCTTTTAATTTTTCAAGCAACGTATGTTCCCCCTTATAAATATATTGCAGGTGTCATTTAATATTCCCTGTCAATTTTATGAACGGATAAAGTATCGCTGCCATCACAACAAGAGAAAATATGAATTTCAGGTATTTGCTGACTGAAGAATCCGGCAGCAGTATCTCGATGAAAGAAAGCGATACTATCACTATGAAAAGATTGCTCACCCATTCCTTTATCATTTCCAGAACAGACCACCTCCCATCCCGATAAGGATCGTCAGGAACACAAGGAACATCAGCGCACCAAGTCCCAGCACAACAGTCATCGTTATTGCGGAACTTCCCAGCTCATCAAGACTGTCTGATATATTCCCCGATGATATCGGTCCTGCTGCCAGCGCTGTGATCTTGTAGATGACACATATAGCCAGAAGTTTTATCACTGGTACTGTGAGAAGGGAGATTATGATGATTATCCCTGCAACCCCGACGGCGTTTTTTATAAGGCCGATGCAGCTTATCACCATATCCAGAGAGTCTGCTGCAAAGCCTCCGACGATAGGCACGAAATTGTCTATGGAAAATTTCGCAGTGTTCATAAGTATCCCGTCCGCCGACTTCGTCACGAATCCCTGTATAGCTGTTATTCCTGAAAAAACAGTTATAATGAGTCCTGTTATGAATATCGCCGCTTTTCTTATGAAAGAGGACAGTTTCTTTACATAATCTTTTTCTGTAATGCTGTTTATCATCACGAATATGGCGGACATAAACACCAGCGGCAGGACCACATGCTGCATGATGAAATTGAATCCTGTCACTGCTGATACTATCACAGGGTCCAGTATACCACCGGAAGATATGCCTCCCATTGAAACAAGCAGCGGTATCATCAGCGGCAGCAGGATCTCCATCGTCTTTGCCATGGTATCCAGACCGTCCTGGCAGTAACTGTAGGTCTGATAGAAGTTGCCTATGCACAGGGCGATCACCATGCAGCTGCATATCATGCTGCCCAGCGAAGATACAGCTTTTTTACCGAAGGAATTCGAAAAATTTGTAAGAAGTCCCGTTATTATGCATATCACAAGTATCTCACACCCAAGGAAAACAGATGATCTTATCTCTGTCAGCATCAGATCCCTGAGATTGTCAAGTATTTTGTCTGAATCAAACAGCGGCTGTCCGTTCAGCATGCTGTCAGCTATATCCTCAGCACTCATATAGTCGAATATCCCGCCCTGCTCTATACTGCTGTGCATGAGGCTGCTTAGTCCCGACAGATCCATGCTGCTGAACTGTTCTTTTATTATAGTTTCATATTCCATACCATTCCATGCTCCATATGTCTCACATTTTCAGAAGCGACCCTATAAGTTCAAGTATCGCCGAAAGTACCGGTATCGCAATGTAGAATATGATGACTTTACCTGCAAGCTCCACCTTGGAGCCTATGGCAGTTTCTCCTGCATCTTTGCACAGCTGTGCTGTGAAATCCGTTATATATGCCACTGCCAGCACTTTGAGTATCACTGGGAAAAAGGTCCTGCCGTATGTCACATTGCCGTAAATGTCTTTCAGGAAGTCGAAAATATCCGAAAGTGTGTTTATCACAGAGAAAAATATCAAAATTACCGTAATTAATGTTATGTAAATCGACATTTCCTTGTTCACAAGTTTGATGACTGACGCCAGTATCACTCCTGTCAGTGCCAGTGCTATGATTCTGAATATCTCCATATCTCCACCTTCAGAACTGCAGGAATGTTTTCACTGTGTCGAAGAATTCGCTTATCATCTGTATCACCAGGACCAGCACGACTATCACTCCGGCAAGGGTCGTCAGCATAGCCTGTTCCTCCCGTCCTGCTTTTACCAGCACCTGATTCAGCACTGCGACAGCTATGCCTATCGCAGCTATCTTGAATATTATATCTGTTTCCATACCTTGTCTCCGTTCCTGTCATATCATCACTACTGCCGCAGCTATGCCGACAGCTACACCCATGCCTCTGTACATACGGCCCTGCTTCTGTTCCTGAACAGATGCATCTTCAAGACATTTTTCAAGCCTTATAAGCGCCGGAGCGAATATCTTTGACTGCCCCTGTACATCGCTTCGTCCAAGTCCCATGGATATATCCATGAGTATATCTGTTTCCGCTTTTGTCAGGGGGCACTTCTGTATATTCATATCTATGGCGTCTTTCCAGGAATCAGACAGTGGTCTTTCCATCCTGAGGCCGTCAGCACAGCTGGATAATACATTTGACATCCAGCAGTCCTTCATAGAGGCTGTTTTCTCGAATGCTTTTGAAAGGGTTTCTTTCCTGTACGATATCTCAAGTTCCAGAAGCCGTATCAGCTCAAGTGTATTTTCTATTTCTCTGCGCCGCTGTCCGTATACTGAGGCTTTTATCATGCCGAGACTTGTACAGCATATGAATATCACTGCGCAGCCTGCAAGTCTCAGCATACGTCAGGCCCCCTTCCTGAGGCCGGAAAGCTTCATTATTTTTTTTACAGTTCCTGTTGATGGCGTGGCTGACAGGAATATAAGCGTTTCAAATACGTGGTTTTTTATCAGCGAGCCCACTGCTGAATCCACAACATCTTCAAAAGTGCTGCCGTGTATCGTCGTGATGGTCTTCACTCCGGCGCAGAGAGCGGCTTCTATGGCTCTGACATCTTCTTCCCTTCCGATCTCGTCAGTTATTATCACATCAGGTGACATGGCTCTTATCAGCATCAGTATCCCTTCTGACTTGGGGCATCCGTCAAGTATATCAGTCCTGCTGCCAAGATCGTAGCTTGATATACCATTGTAGCAGCCGGCTATCTCCGAGCGTTCGTCACATATACCGATGCGGTATCCCCTGTTGCTGAGAGATCTTGCAAGATCCCTGAGGATAGTGGTCTTTCCGCATTTTGGAGGTGAGATTATCAGTGTATTCCTGACGCTGCCTGAACATACCGCATTTATTATCTTGTCCGATGCTCCTATGATCTGTCTGCTGCGTCTGATGTTTACCGAGGATACGTCCTTGATCAGATGCACCTTTCCTTCGTTGAGTGTGACTCTGCCGCATATGCCGACTCTGTGCCCGCCTTCTATAGTTATATAGCCTTTCGACAGCTCGTCTTCATATGCGTAATATGAATAATCCAGCAGTCTGCTGACAAGCTCGTCAAGGACTTCAGGCGTTATTGATCTTCTGTCATGCAGATTTATTTCTCTGCCCCCGCCATTGATGAATGTATCTGAATCGGCTTTGATGCGTATTTCTTCGAATTCATCTATGACATTGTCCGGCAGGACCCTGATGCTGTCCTGTATGACTTTAGGAAGTTTCCTGATGATCTTCTCTGTATTGCTGTCCATATCATGTACCCCTTTTCTTCAGTTTTCCATTATTTTTATCTTGTGACTGCAGAACCTGTCTGCTTGTACTAAGATATTCGGAAGTGCGGATAATATTACACTTATTGTATAAAAACAGTTTTGCTGCATTTTGTGCATATCAAAGTTTGTCTTTGTCCTGGTTCTGAAGAAAAAAACAGACCCCATCGTGATCGATGAGGTCATAGTCAGATATAGTCAGATACAGAAAGGAGGGATGTACTTATGAGTGATTATGAAATATTATCACTGACGCTTATGATGCTTAGCATCGTAGTAACGTTATTGATTACGATCATTGATAACTCAAAAAAGTAACCGCCTCAGCGTTCAATAAGGCGATTACTTTTTAGTAATTGTTGTCGAACCAACCGTCTACCGGTGGCACTTTCATATAATTATATTAACAAACACGATTTCTATTGTCAATATAACTACTTGTCTTTTTTCTCAGATTTTGCGGCGTTTATGTTTTTACACTATATCACCGTTGGATTTTCTAACGATGCTTTGGCTGTTGAGCCATCTGTTTACCGCTGTATGCTACTCTTCGGAGTCTGTTTTGTCTGCTGTTTTATTTTCCTCCTGCTCCTCTTCTTCCTGAGCAGGCATGATGGTAACTGTTATCTGCTCGATCCGTCGGTCTCTTATGGAGTCTATCCTGAACCTGCAGTTTTCATACTCTATCTCACGTCCGATATCGTTTTCATCAGGTATCTCTCCCAGGATGTCTATCAGGAAACCTCCTATAGTCTCGCTGTTTTCAGATTCGAGGTCGATACCAAGTTCTTCATCGATATCATCAAGATCCATACTGCCGTCAACAACGAATCTGTCATCCGCAAGTTTCTGTATCTCCGGCTCTACTTCGTCGTATTCGTCGTCGATATCACCCATTACTTCTTCTATTATATCCTCCATGGTGACTATACCGGAGAACCCGCCATACTCGTCTATGAGGATAGCTATATGCTGTTTCGCAGACTGGAGTTCGAAAAAC